>NZ_JACGAX010000071.1:0-278 GCF_020138145.1 Campylobacter sp. RM9334 | reverse complement strand
TAATCACATAAGAAAACTAAAGCAAGATATAAAATTATTTAAAAACTCAAATTCTTTAAAGATAAATGAAGATAAAGAAAAAGAATTAAAAGACAAAAATAATTTAGAAGAATTTTGCGAGTTTAGTATAAAGCTAATTGATGAGCTAAAAGCTTATAAATTACTAGATTTAAAAGCTTAATTAATTCTTTAAGTTAAAGGAGAAATAATGCTAAAAATAGATGGATTTTATGTAGATTTAAGCTCTTTTATAAATACAAGTGTTAGTAAAAAAGCTG
>NZ_JACGAX010000070.1:0-282 GCF_020138145.1 Campylobacter sp. RM9334 | reverse complement strand
AACGAAGTAATTCCTGTTTCAAGAATAGTAGATATGCTTGAAAATCCTGGCAAAGAATATGATTTTAATGGAAAGAAAAAAGTATTTCCTAATATAAAATGTATCTATTGGGCTGGTGGTAATCCAATGCACCATCATCAAGATAGAAATAGACAATTAAAAGCATTTGCTAAGGTTGATAGTTTTATAGTTCAAGATTGTTTTTGGACTGCTAGTGCAAGACATGCTGATTTAGTTCTACCGTCTACTACTGAAATAGAAAGAAATGATATAACTAAAGCA
>NZ_JACGAX010000069.1:0-287 GCF_020138145.1 Campylobacter sp. RM9334 | reverse complement strand
AAAAGGCGCACAAGCAATGATGAATATTGCTGAATCAGCTCAAAAAGCTCTTGAAGCAATCAGAAGTGACCTTGGTTCTGTTCAAAACCAACTTGTTTCAACTGTTAATAATATTTCAGTTACTCAAGTAAATGTTAAATCAGCTGAAAGTAATATTAGAGATGTTGACTTTGCATCTGAGAGTGCTACATTTAGTAAACACCAAATCCTAGCTCAATCAGGTGTATATGCAATGAGCCAAGCTAACGCTGTTCAACAAAACGTAATGAGATTATTACAGTAGTAAT
>NZ_JACGAX010000068.1:0-345 GCF_020138145.1 Campylobacter sp. RM9334 | reverse complement strand
AATACTAACAGATATATATTTGCAATTAAACAAGCCATACAACCACTTTACAATGCGAAAAATGACTATGATATTTGTTGTGGTATATTAAAGCATTTTGGAGATAACGCATTAAATGCCTTTACAGAAGGTCGCGATATGATGGGTTGGGTGCAATATTTTTATAATGAAGCTCGCGATAAAGCAAGTGCTACAGGCCTATCAATGCCAACCTTTGATGAGTTCTGGGCTAAAGGCTATGTAGAATTTAAAGCTCCTGAAGAAGCTAAGAATTTCGTAAAAATGAAAGATTTTAGAGATGACCCAATTACTAATAGATTAGGAACTCCAAGTGGTAAGATAGAG
>NZ_JACGAX010000067.1:0-345 GCF_020138145.1 Campylobacter sp. RM9334 | reverse complement strand
TTCTATCTTACCACTTGGAGTTCCTAATCTATTAGTAATTGGGTCATCTCTAAAATCTTTCATTTTTACGAAATTCTTAGCTTCTTTAGGAGCTTTAAATTCTACATAGCCTTTAGCCCAGAACTCATCAAAGGTTGGCATTGATAGGCCACTTGCTGCTGCTTTTTCTCTTGATTGTTCGTAAAAGTATTTAATCCATTCATTTGCAGTTTTACCCTCTGTAAAAGCTTGGTATTTTTCTTCACTAAAATGCTTAATAATTCCACAAAAAATATCATAATCATTTCTTGAGTTATACATAGGCTTTATACATTCTTTCATAGCGAAGATATATTTGTTTGTATG
>NZ_JACGAX010000066.1:0-351 GCF_020138145.1 Campylobacter sp. RM9334 | reverse complement strand
TTCATTTATGTTACAAACAATTTTTAAGGTAGAGTATGATTATAATGAAAAGATGCTTGAAGCTATTTCAGGATATAATACTGATTTTAGTTCAGGTAGTAGCCCTACAATTTTTCAAAAAAATGCTTATAGTGATTCGCTAAAGGGTGTATTGCCAAACGAAGTGGTTGGAATAGCATTTACTCAGACAAAAACACCACAATTATTTGGAAGAGCCTATAGTTATAGTTTAAATGCAAGAGCTGTTGATTTTACAACTGGTAAAGCTAGAGGCATAATTAATTCTTGGGTAGAAAGTGCTGTAAAAAATTTACAAGTAAAAAATTATATTTATACAGAAACAGCTAGAAG
>NZ_JACGAX010000065.1:0-380 GCF_020138145.1 Campylobacter sp. RM9334 | reverse complement strand
AATATCGGAGTAAAACTTAGTGACAAGAATATTAATAGATTAAAAGAATTTTTTAATGAAGATAATTTCATTGATACTAGCAAAGGCATTATTTTAGATAAAGATGCAGCAAGTTTTGTCGCTGGGTGGTTTAGCGATGTAGCGTATAAGAGTAATTTTTTAGCAGCCGATAGAAATAACGATGGAGAAGTAGATAAAAAAGAAATTGATTATACTATCTATGCATTTGCTTTATATATAGAGCCAACTAAAGATGGTTCAGGACAAGCTACTAAAGTTGCAAGTTATGTTCCAAGTATTTTGACTGTTGATAATAAACAATCAACTGATATTAGCACAATACTTGATGGGAATATTAGTATGGATAAAAATCTTGATGG
>NZ_JACGAX010000064.1:0-405 GCF_020138145.1 Campylobacter sp. RM9334 | reverse complement strand
GTTCTCTCCTTCAATCTTACCCATACTTACATTATCTTCATAAAAAGCTCCATCGGTTTTTAAAATACCACTACCTGTTACTTTTTCTGATACCTTTGAGCCTTCTTCTACATTTATAAAGCCTTCGTTTTTTATTTCTCCTTTGATTTCTGAGCCATTTATCACACTTACTTGTGCATCTTTGTTATCAATTACTATGCCTTGATTTAATGTAGCATTATCTAAGACATTGTTTTTACTATCGCCTGTAATAGTTAGAGTTTGTTTGAATATGGAACCAACTGCACTTATGCTATCAGCACTAACATTACCTTGAAAAGTGCTTTTTTCATCGCTTAATAATTTATTTGCAGTTATATCTCCACTAAAGATTGTATTACTTGATTTAAAGTCGTTGCCTACTTC
>NZ_JACGAX010000063.1:0-407 GCF_020138145.1 Campylobacter sp. RM9334 | reverse complement strand
AATACAACAACTCCTGAAGTAATTGTTCCAAGTGTTGGAAATGGAATTAAAGTATCTATATTTGAAGGTGATGAATCAGGCGATCACAATAACTTAAAAGAAATTAGCAATGGTTCAACTACAGTAGATGCTAATCCTTTATTTAAAGGTGAGATTAATGCTAGTGGTGTTAAAGCAATGCAAGTATTTATCACTTATAATGATAAGTTAATTAAAACTGATTCAGTTCTTGCTGTTGATGGTAAATTTGCGTATACTCCAGAACTAGGTTGCAATAACTTTGGAGATTATAAGTTTACATTTAACGTAATTGGAACTGATATTAAAGGTGAAGCTAGCTTAAAACTTGTTGCTGACACTCAAACAAATACACCTAGTGTAGATAATACTACAAGTGATGTGGTTGT
>NZ_JACGAX010000062.1:0-415 GCF_020138145.1 Campylobacter sp. RM9334 | reverse complement strand
CTTATAGCACCTTTGCTAATATCTGCTAATAAATCATTAGCATTAGCACAAAAGCTTAAAACGGCAACTAAAGATAAAACTTTTAATGTTTTCTTAAACATTATCTCTCCTTTATTTTGAAATGACATCTCATAATATCTTAAGAAATTTTAAATAAAACTTAATATTAAAAATATTATTAATATTTGTTACTTTTCGTAATATTTTTAAATAATTCATAATTTTAAATTCCTTTAAAATTAATGGAATTTGAAATAGGAATTTAAACTTTCATATCAAATAAACTTATATTTTTTGGCTAAAACCAAAAGCTAATTTTAATAAATCTTCAAAACTCATTATATTAGATTCTTTACTAGGTTTTTCTATACCCATTAATTCTCTTATCTTTTTCATAAATTTTTCTAAAGTTTCT
>NZ_JACGAX010000061.1:0-443 GCF_020138145.1 Campylobacter sp. RM9334 | reverse complement strand
CGTGTTAGCTCATCTATACTACTTATTGCTTCATTTATTTGAGATATTGCTTGAGTTTGTTCTTTAATGCTTTCACTCATATCATTTATACCTTGAGTTAATACATTAACACTTGCTTCTATTTCTGTTAGTGATTTTTGAGTGCTTTCAGCTAGTTTTCTTACTTCATCAGCAACTACAGCAAAGCCCCTTCCATGCTCACCTGCACGTGCTGCTTCAATTGCAGCATTAAGTGCAAGTAGATTAATTTGTTCTGCTATATCTTTAATCATAGTAATAACATTTTTAATATCTTCTCCGTTTTTAATAACTTCGTTTGATTTTTGATTTACTGCATGCATAGATGCACTCATCTCTTCTACTGCTGCTGCACTTTCTTGTAAGCTACTTGCTTGCTTTCTTGCACCTTCATTTATATCTTTAACACTTGTTTTTAGTATTTT
>NZ_JACGAX010000060.1:0-450 GCF_020138145.1 Campylobacter sp. RM9334 | reverse complement strand
TCTTTTATAGCTTGCATATAAATATCATTTCTAATAGCTTTGTTAAGTGTTAAATTTCTAAGCCAAGAATTACCCGTAATAGCTCTAGTTTTACCAGTATAATAATTTACAGCTTTAGGATCATAACTATAACTATATTGACTTCCTATAAATTGAGGAATTTTTGTTTGAGTAAAAGAAATTGCCAACAATTCTCCATTCATTAATCCAATTATTGCTTCATTAAATGCATTTTTTTGCATATATGATGCATTATCAGTTTTTTTAAAATCATAACCATACATATATACTGCTCTTTTATCTAATTCATTATCACCAAACAATACCACATGATTTGTTTGCAATAAATTTGCACTATGAAATGTAGTATTGAAATAACTTACGATATACCCGCCATGAACTTTATTCATCTCTTCAGTATTTAAAACTTTAACACCTAATGAATTATCA
>NZ_JACGAX010000059.1:0-507 GCF_020138145.1 Campylobacter sp. RM9334 | reverse complement strand
ACATTATGCCCAGTCTCAAACCTAGTTAACCCAATCTTATCACTTGTAGTTGCCCCAATACTAGCCTTAACTGTCTCATTAGAATATGCACCAATTTGAAATTCTTTGTTTGAAAACGTTCCACTTAGAAGCTTTTGACCATTGAATGATGTAGTATTACCAATATTGTCTAATTCTTCCATAAGTCTAGAAATATCAGCTTGAAGTGAGCGTCTTGTTTCAGTTGTTTGACCATCTTGAGCTGATTGAATAGCTTTATTCTTAATTGTATCAAGTATTTTTATTTGCTCATCCATAGCCTTATCAGCTGTCTGAATAATACCAATAGCATCATTAGCATTCATAATAGCTTGACCAAGGCTACTTGCTTGACTTCTTAAACTATCAGCAATTGCCATACCTGAAGCATCATCAGCAGCAGAGTTAATTCTAAAACCTGAGTTTAACTTATTTAAAGAACTGTCAATTGATCTATTGTTCATAGATGCGTTTGCATGAGCGCTTAGC
>NZ_JACGAX010000058.1:0-538 GCF_020138145.1 Campylobacter sp. RM9334 | reverse complement strand
TTATTCTTCATAACAGCTTCAACAGCAATGCTAGCCATTAAATCTACTTCATCTGATATTTTATTAGTATTATCAGCTACTACTACATTAGCGCGTGTTAGCTCATCTATACTACTTATTGCTTCATTTATTTGAGATATTGCTTGAGTTTGTTCTTTAATGCTTTCACTCATATCATTTATACCTTGAGTTAATACATTAACACTTGCTTCTATTTCTGTTAATGATTTTTGAGTGCTTTCAGCTAGCTTTCTTACTTCATCAGCAACTACAGCAAACCCACGCCCATGCTCACCTGCACGTGCTGCTTCTATTGCAGCATTAAGTGCAAGTAGATTAATTTGTTCTGCAATGTCTCTTATCATAGTAATAACATTTTTAATATCTTCTCCGTTTTTAATAACTTCGTTTGATTTTTGATTTACTGCATGCATAGATGCACTCATCTCTTCTACTGCTGCTGCACTTTCTTGTAAGCTACTTGCTTGCTTTCTTGCACCTTCGTTTATATCACTAACACTTGTTTTTAGTATTTTAG
>NZ_JACGAX010000057.1:0-616 GCF_020138145.1 Campylobacter sp. RM9334 | reverse complement strand
CTCTCAAGTAAAATATCTAAGCTTTGTTTAAATAATGATATAGACCACTTAGCAATTACTAAAGCTATTATTAAAGCTAGTATTGAATCAATAAAATAAAAATCAGTATAATAAACAATAATCCCACCAATAATAATTGCAACAGAACTAAGTAAATCACTTAGCATATGAATTAGACTTGATTTAATATTTAAATTACTTGTATCAGCTTTCATTAATAATAAAGCACTAATTATATTTGCTACAAGTCCAAAGCAAGATACTATAAGCATAGTATTTATATCTATTTTACTTGGGTTTAATAGTTTTTCAATAGCTTCATAGATAATAAATATAGTAAATATAGCTATCATAATAGCATTTATAAAAGCAGCTATTATTTCGCTTCTATAATATCCATAAGTTTTTTTACTATCTTGTTTATTAATAAATATTAGTGCAATAAAACTTATTATCAATGCAAAAGCGTGTGTTATCATATGAAGTGCATCACTAATTAATGCTAAAGAATTAGCTAAATACCCATAAATTAATTCAGCAAACATTACTACAAAAGTTACTATAAAGCTTAATAACAATGCTTTTTTATTCTTAGTAAAATCATAAGAATGAGAAT
>NZ_JACGAX010000056.1:0-646 GCF_020138145.1 Campylobacter sp. RM9334 | reverse complement strand
ATGTAAATAGCACTATTAATCTAAGCCAAATAAGACAAGATATAAAAACAAATAATTTTGAATATAAAACAAGTGATAAAGAATTAAATGTATTTTTTAGCCTTGATAATAAAAGCGTAGGGATTAGCTTAGATAAAGATACTTTAAAAGATTTAAAAAGCTTTTTTAATAAAAATGATTTTTTAGAAGAAAATGGAAAAACTATTTTAAAAGGCGACGCTGCTAATTATGTAGCAGGTTGGTTTAGTGAGATTGCTTTTGATTTAAAATATCTTGAAAGTGATAGCGATAATAATGGGGTGTTAAATAGTGATGAATTAATGAATACTTTAATTGATGTTTGTTATTTTGATGAGAATAAAGATGGGGTTTATGTCTTAAGCGAGATTGTTAAAAAAGACAAAATATTAGAAGAAGATATTAATGAATTTGGCGAAAAAAATATAAACACTATTTCAAAAATGATTAATAATAGAATATTTTTTGATAAAGATAAAGATGGAGAAATTTTAGTAAAAGAGCAATATATTGAAGATGAAAGTGAGTATTTTAAAAACTTAAATCAAGCAAAAGAAGAATTAAAAAATAAAAAAGAAAAAATAGAAGCCAATCCAAAGCTAAAAGAATACGCAATAAATGAAGAAAA
>NZ_JACGAX010000055.1:0-720 GCF_020138145.1 Campylobacter sp. RM9334 | reverse complement strand
ATTTTATTAAGTGTAATAACTCTAACCTATGCAAGCGTAGGTAAAATATCAGCTATTAGAGGTGATGCAGTAGTTATCTCAAAAGGTAATGAAATAAAAGCTTTATTAAATCAAGAACTTGATGAAAGCGATATTATAAAAACGGGAAATAATGCAAGATTACAAATAATCTTTAATGACAACACCGTTACTACTCTAGGTAAAAACACAAGCCTAGAAATAAAACAATTCTTATTAGATGGAAAAAACTCTAAAGTAAATCTTGAAGTAAGTGAAGGAAGCTTTAAGGTAATTACAGGAGAAATCTCAAAACTAGCAAGAAAGAATTTCTCTTTAAAAGCTCATACAGCAACAATTGGCATTAGAGGAACAGTGTTTGTAGGAGAAGTTGGACTTAATATAAACAAATTAGCTTGCTTACAAGGTGCAATAGATGTTAAATTAGGTAATAAAACTTCTTTAATTGATTCAGGAAAACAAATAAGCTTTTCAAATACTAAAATAATCAAAGTTGAACCTTTAAAAGTAAATGATTTTTCTTTAACCAAAGCAAATATTAACGAAGATAATAAACCAGAAAAAATACAAGAAAAACAAGAAGATAAACAAAGCACTACAAATAATAACAATAAAGTAACAAGTATTACTTTAAGTAGTGATATTAAAGCTGATAATGCTAATTCAAATTCTAAAAATACTTTACAAACTAGTGAGCAAATT
>NZ_JACGAX010000054.1:0-736 GCF_020138145.1 Campylobacter sp. RM9334 | reverse complement strand
GTAATTGGTGCAGCTAAAGGTAAAGATGAATTAAGTAATGCAAGTAAGTTTATAAAATCAGCAAACGATGCTATTAATTCATTAACTAATCAAATAAATCATAGTGCTGATATAGAAAGTGCTTTAGCTAGTAAGATTGAGCAATTAAGCCGTGATGCTGATAATGTTAAATCTATTTTAGAAATAATTAACGATGTAGCAGACCAGACTAACTTACTTGCATTAAATGCTGCAATAGAAGCTGCAAGAGCAGGAGAGCATGGGCGTGGGTTTGCCGTAGTAGCTGATGAAGTAAGAAGCCTAGCAGAAAGAACTCAAAAAAGCCTTAGTGAAATAAATGCAACAATAAGCGTTATAGTTCAAGGTATTAAAGATGCAAGCGAGCAAATGAGCACTAATTCAGCAGAAATTAGTAAATTAACTCAAGTAGCAAGTAATACCCAAGATACAATTAATGAAATGGGTAAAGTAATGAGTGAAGCTGTAAAAATTAGTGAAGCAACTGTAAATGATTATATAAGCACAAGCAAAGATATGAGCGAGATATTAAGTGGAGTAAATAATATGAATACTATCACTAATGAAAACGCAAGAAGTGTAGAAGAAATAGCAGGAGCAGCAAATCATCTAAGTGAGATGACAGAACAACTAAACAAAAAGCTAAATGAATTTAGAACTTGATTTATTAGCTTAAAAATAAACTTATTATTAGGAATTAGTATGCTAGTTCCTAATA
>NZ_JACGAX010000053.1:0-809 GCF_020138145.1 Campylobacter sp. RM9334 | reverse complement strand
CTTTTTATTCCTTTTACAACTTGATACATTAATTTAGGGGGAACACTCTCTCCTATTATTTGCCTAATAAAAGTATCTGAATATTCTTCTGGATAATCCCAATCTGGATTTATAGATGATACTATAAAAAGTTCCCTTAGAGTTAAAACCCTAGCATCAGAGTATGTTCCATCTGCTTGTTTTCTACCTGGATGAACATTTTCTTGCGAAGATATCGCATCACTTCTAATAGTGATAGTGGGTGCTGGCTGTTCCCATTTCATTCTTTTATATGATGATTTAAACCCTTTAACTCTTTCTCCATTTTCTTTTTTTGGAAAATAAACTATATTTTCAAACGCAGATTTTCCAGTAGGAGTATACCTCATACACTCTATATGACTTTCTTTGTGTACTCTTGCTTTATGATGTTTTAAATTAGAAATCTCACCAGATTCTAAACTTGGCAAATGTCCTATCGCCTCTTTTAGCGTTATTTCTCTTTGCTCTTTAGGCTCATTCCAAGTGAGATGTTTTTTATACATTCTCACAATAGCTCTAGGTCTACTTTGCGGAATCCCAAAATATTTTGCATTAAAAACATTCACTTTGATATCATATTTATCTGAAAACATTGCTGATAAATAATCAGTCAACTCTAATAATTTACCATCATAAAAATATTTCATTTTTAAAAACTGTGGTACATTTTCTATTAATATATAATCAAAATCTTTAATTTTAATCACATCCACAACAGACAGAAATAAAAAATTTCTAGAATCATTTTGTCTTAAAAAATCAGTTTTATTTTTACCTATATTACTCAT
>NZ_JACGAX010000052.1:0-832 GCF_020138145.1 Campylobacter sp. RM9334 | reverse complement strand
CTTTAAAAAATCTAGTAGATAGAAATAACAATTCTTTAAGAGCATATAGAAAGTATTATGAAATTGATATAGCAAAAACTGTTAATAACGCTTATACACTTTTTAGCCAAGTTGTAAGTGAAGATTTTTTAAACTCTAAAGATTTTTTTAACACCGAAGATATAAAGCAATTTCCACAAGGTTATGTTATCAAAAAAGGAACTTTTGAAGTGACAAAAATATTGCAAAGTCCATATGAGTTTTCAAATGTTAATTTTGATAAAAAAACTGAAGATGTTGGTGGTATGTTTTTTCATTATAGAAATGAAGATAGAACTAAGCCAAATACCACTGTTTTTCGTAGTAAGGAAATATTAGAAGAAGATAAATTATATATAAGCAATTTTGACCCTGCTGAGAATAGATATAAAAACGAAAAGGGAGAATTTACAAGAGGCGGGCTTCTTATGGGATTTTTATCAAGCGATATAAGAGCAGTTATAGAAGCAGAGACTACTTATGATGGTAAATTTAGCGGTTATGATAGAAATATCAGTAGGCAAGATTTTCATGCATTTGATATGGCACTTGGAGCACAGCTTATTAGTAGGGGTGAAAATGGCTTTACAAGTGCTGAAGTTGAGCGTATGCCAAGATGGCTAAAAGATTATGTTAAATTTAATAGATTTGATAAGAGTTTAAAAGAAAGAAGTGCTTTTTCTTCTTACGATACATATTCAAAATTAATGTTTAGTCCTATAAAAGATGGTGATTTTGAGGGGAAAAATATCACAAGTGCCTTAGCTGGAAATAATAATCTTGTCTTAACTCCAGAGCAAATCAAAGCAGAAAG
>NZ_JACGAX010000051.1:0-832 GCF_020138145.1 Campylobacter sp. RM9334 | reverse complement strand
CTGTATTGTAAAGCCACTTGCAAAAACTCTTCAAATGTTTCATAACTATCTATATCTTTAGGAGCTTTTAGATTTTTACCACTTAGCATTTCATAAGCTAGTTTTTCATACCAATTTAGTATTTTTTTATATTCTTTTGCTAATTCTTCACTTCTTGCTCTTTTAAAATCTTGTGATAATCTATTTGCTTCATCAGCTAAGTATTTTGGCATTTTTGAAATATCGCTTTGAGTTATTAAACCTTTTGCTACCATAGAATTAAGTGGTTTTGCGACATTTTGTGCGAATTCTTTATAATCTACAAATCTATCCCCGCCACTCATCTTGCCCCAATAAGTTCTCTCGCCTTCTACTAAAAAATGATTATTTCTTAATACGGCTATTAATATTCCACCACGACTTACATCTCCTTGATTGTTTTTATAATTATCGCCTTTAGCGTCCCATAAAATAGAATAACCTTGAGAAAAACTATCGCTATGCACGGGAAACATATCCATTTTGCCATCACCATCATAATGAAATAGTGTATCAGCACCCTTTATTCTTTGAAAATCTCGTGCATGAATATTCTTATCATTATAATCTTCAAAATCATATCTAGTTTGTAAAATCTTGCCTACACTAAAGGTACTATTATCTATCTCAAACCCACATGGCAAATTGTTAATATCTTCTTTACTAAAAAATTCTTTAGAGTTTAAAAAATCTTCACTTACAACTTGGCTTAAGACTTTATAAGCATTTCCAACGCTTTTTGCTATATCAATTTCCATGAATCTTTTACCTATTATATGAGCTTTATTGTTTTGTTCTACTAAAGATTTTAAAC
>NZ_JACGAX010000050.1:0-906 GCF_020138145.1 Campylobacter sp. RM9334 | reverse complement strand
CGCTAATGTAGTAGTAGCTGATAATACTAATAAAATATCAGATGAAGTAGATTTAATGGCTAGTATTGCTGTTGAAGCTGTTATGAAGAATAAATTCTAATACTAATTATTCTTAAGAACTTTTATTTATTAAGTTCTTAAGAACTTATCTAAAGCTAGAAAGTAAAACTTTTTAGCTTTATTGTTTTTATGAGTTTTTGTCTTTTTACTTAGAGATTGTTTTTTAAAGCTTATTATTTTTACCTTAAATCTAAAAGTTTTTAATTTTTATAATTTTTCTTAGTGATTATTATCCTAAAGCTTTTATGCTTTTATAATCTTTACCTACCACTCAAAAAGCTTGTAATTTTAATAATCATTACTTATGACCCAAAAAACTTTTTATATTTTTAATTTTCTTTTATCTTTTTTAACTATTCACTCTCATTATTATTTATAACTAGCAATTCATTTGCTAGTTATAAATAATAGTCTCAAGAGTGAAAAAACCAAAGAATTTGAAACAGGAATTTTAATTTTAAAACTAAAACTACAAGCAAAATTTTTAATTTAAATTCCATAATTTTTAATGTTAAACATTCAAAATCTTACCAATTTTTACTAACTTAACTAGCGTTGGTTCTTTTTGGAGTTAAAACCAAATTCTTAGTTTAAATTCTTTATTTTTAAAATTATTACAAATACACCTAAAAATACAATGAGTTAACTTAAAACTTTTTCAATTAATAAATATTACAAATTCTAATGAGAGTGAATATGTAAAAAAGATAAAAGAAAATTAAAAATATAAAAAACTTTTAGATTTAAGGTAAAAATAATAAGCTTTAAAAAACAATCGCTAAATAAAAATAAAAAAACTCATAAAAAATAAAGCTAAAAAGTTTTACTTTCTAGCTTTAGATAAGT
>NZ_JACGAX010000049.1:0-983 GCF_020138145.1 Campylobacter sp. RM9334 | reverse complement strand
GTATTTACACAACATAGCTCTTACTTTTTATATAGGTTTTTTTATTTGCTTTAAGTAGTTTTAGTATATGTTTAGAAGTATTTATAAGTTATATGTTTAAAATATTTATATGAGTATGCTTATTTAATTTAATTAGCTTTATATGTTTAAAGAATTATGTATTTAATAAGCTTAGGTGATTAATTGTTTTTTAGGTAGCTAAAGTTAAAACAATATGATAATAATATTTAGACGTAAGCCATAATCTCATATGAAAGCATATAATCATGAAAGTAATATGAGTGTTTGAAAAATAATATTGGTAGTGAAAGATTGCGATTTAATATTATTTTTTCTAATTTTAATTAAGTAATATTATTGGTAGCAAATTTCTTATTTATGCTATCAAATCTTTATCTTTAATAAGCAATATTAGTAGTGAATGGGGTGTTTATAAAATTAGGTTTATTTAAAACGAAGTTTATTTAAAACGAAGTTTATTTAAAACGAAGTTTATTTAAAACGAAGTTTATTTAAAACGAAGTTTATTTAAAACGAAGTTTATTTAAAACGAAGTTTTTAAAAAACAAAGTTTTTAAAAAACGAAGTGTCTGTAAAAGAAGTTTTTAAAACTAGGTTTATGTATAGCAAAGTTTATATCAAATAAAGTTTATTTAAAACGAAGTTTATGTAAAACGAAGTTTTTAAAAAACTAAGTATTTAAAAATTAAGCTTATATAAAATTTGGATTTAAATTCTTTTGCAGTAATTAGGGCTTAGATTGTTTTTAGAAGATAAGTAATTAATACTAAAGTATTTTTATGCTAAGTTTAATCAGTGATTTAAAGTAATAAAAATTAAACTGAATTAAATACTTTAGAGTAAGTTAATACTAAGCTGTTTATTAAGTAATTAAATTAATTAGATTTATTGATTATATAAAAGTATTTATTACGCATATAAAACATAATTAGGATATGAGTTTTTAGTGTTGGGGGGGGGTA
>NZ_JACGAX010000048.1:0-1131 GCF_020138145.1 Campylobacter sp. RM9334 | reverse complement strand
TATAAATGGTGTTACTATTGGTTCTATTGAAGTTAAAGATAAAGATGGAAATGGAGCTTTAAGAGCTGCAATTAACTCTGTAAAAGATCAAACAGGGGTAGAAGCTAGTGTTGATGAAAAAGGAAGATTAGTACTTGCTAATAGAGATGGTAGAGGTATTAAGATAACTGATGGGGTGGATAAGAATTTAGATTTAGCAGCAAATCAAGGTGCTACTACTCCAGATAAACATTTATTATATACAACTGGAGATGCAGCAGCTGGTGTAGCAGCAGCTGGGCAAGACGCAATGGATTTAAGTTTAAAAGCAACTTGGGCTGGTGGTGGAGTTACCACTGCACAAGGTGGTGCAACAGCAATTACTGGTAATGCTAATAAATCTATATTAAACGAAAAAAATACATTTGAAGAAGTTCAAGCAGCTCACTACGAACAAGATGCAAGAATTGCAGCTGATGGTTATAGACAAGGTAAAGCTATTAAACCTGCAACTGATGGTAAAGTAGATTTAAGTGGTGTTAAAGCAGAAGCTCAAGGAGCATTACACGCTTTAGCTAATAATAAAACTCAAACTGCAGATACAGATCAAGCTGCAGCTGCAGCTGCGTTAGTTGCAGTACAAGCAAATCATAATAGTTTAGATGATGCGAATAAAGCTATTGACAATGCTATGAAAGCTCTTCAAAAATTAGTAGATGGTGGTAAGGGTTTAACAATGGATAAAAATGCTGCTGAAGATGCGATAGTATCTCACGCTATGCAACAATTCCTAAAAGGCTTAAAAGAAGGCCTAAATGAAGGTAATAGAGAAGGCTTAAGCAGTATGATAGGTTTAACTAACGATAATAAAACTAACTTCGGAAGATTAAGCTTTTCATCAACTAATGGTAAAGACATAGTTGTAGAAGCTACTAGAGATTATGTTGGGGCTGATAATCAATTACATAGTATGAATATTACAAGTGCAATAGGCTATGATAAAAATGTTTCTGAAAAAACAGTTAGCTTAAGAGAAACTAATGCTACTATAGATAGAGAAACAGCAGATGCAATGGGCTTTAATGCTAATGATTGGCAAGCAACTGATGCAGGAGATAATAAGAATGGTTATGCTGCAGGTGTAATGACACT
>NZ_JACGAX010000047.1:0-1284 GCF_020138145.1 Campylobacter sp. RM9334 | reverse complement strand
ATATTTTCTAAAAAGATTGATAAGTTTGGCTATGATGATTGCAAAGGCTTAGTTCAATTTTATGAACCAGCTGAATATTTAGGCAATGCTAAAAAATATAAATTAAATCTAATCACTCCACATCCAAAGTATAGATTACACTCACAACTTAATAATACTTTTTTAAGAGATTTTGAAGAAGTAGAAGGAAAAGAAAGCTTATGGATGAATCCAATTGATGCAAAAGCTCGTGGTATTAAAAATGGAGATATAGTTCGTATATTTAATGATAGAGGAGAAATACTAGGTGGTGTTTTAGTAACTGAATATGTTAAACCTGGTGTAATTAGAATGCAAGAAGGCTCTTGGTATAATCCTAATAAAAAAGGCTTATGCTTACACGGAGATGTGAATGTGCTTATAGCTGATATTCCAAGCAGCAAACTTGCTTGTGGTAATCAAGCAACTGCTTTAGTAGAAATAGAAAAATATACTAAAGAAATTCCAGCACTTGATTTATTTAGACAACCAAAGTTTAAAGCATAAATTAAATAAAGCCTAAAAGTATATTTTAGGCTTTAAAAATACTTATTAATATAAGTAATAAAAACAAATAATAATAAGTATAAAAACATTTATAAGGATAATAAAAAATGAAAAAACTAATATTATTAAGTTTAATTACAAGCTCATTATTAGCTAATAATTATGCTTTAGAAAACACTCCTTTAAGTATTAATAATAAAACAATAGGAACAATTATTATAGGAACTAAGTTTGATATAGTTAAAAATGATAATAATAAAAGCGAGATAAAACTTACAGGCTATCGTCCTAAAGGTGGAAAAGCTATTTATGATACTTTAGGTGTCTTATCAAATAGTGTAAATCTTGATGATGCTAATGCTGTTAAAGTAATAGGAACTAAAGTAGATGATTATGATAATACTTGGGAAGTAGTAGAGATAGTAGCTAGTGTTGATAATACTAAGATTACAAATAAAGATATTATAGAAGATGGTAAGGCATTATTTGAAGAAAGATGTGGTATATGCCATGCTTTACATGCTTATGATGAGTTTAGTAAAAATGTATGGCCAAGCACAATTAAATCTATGCAAGATAATGCAAGTTTAGATGAGAATGAATACTATCAAGTAGTAAAATACTTACAAAGAGTAGCTCCTGGTGATGATGAGTAAGTATGCTTTAAAAGTGTAAGTAAATACTAAAAAAGATTAAGGAATTTAAAAGTTTGTTTTTAAATTCCTTTTGAGTGTTTTTTAAATATCTTAGTGGTTTATT
>NZ_JACGAX010000046.1:0-1606 GCF_020138145.1 Campylobacter sp. RM9334 | reverse complement strand
TACAAGTTTTCTCATCTATATTCCTTATTTACTTTTAATCTCGTTAATCTTTTTGTTTATATCTGAAACATTTAAAGATTTTTTTAATTCATCTGTTTTTATCTTTAAATCCTCATTTGCTATTTTGCTTTCTATTTGTAATTTAGCTTTACTTGTTTCTGTTTCTAATTTAATAGAAGTTTTATCAAGTTCGTTACTATCAATTTTTAATTTATATTGAGAATTATCAATATCCATAGTTGAATTTACTTGAGGATTTATTCTAGTTATTACATTATTTTTATTATACACTCCTAATAATTTACTATTCTGTAATTCAAATAAAACATCAGAAGTATCATTAATCTTGCTATAACTAGCAAAATACGAATCACTTGGCTTTAACTTAACATAATTGTTTTTCGTATCAGCATAATAAAATTCTTGAGCTGGGTTTGTGTAAAATTCTTTAAAGAATTTATTTTTTTCATTATCCCAATCAGCTAATTGCTTTCTATAATTTGAAGAATTAGTAAATTTTAAATTTTCTTTTATATTTAAAATATTTAAATCCAAACTACCATTTTTCGTTGCTGTATATTCAACTTGTTCTTTATTGACATAAGCAGTAGTTCTATAATGATCCGAAGTTGAATCTACAATAGTAGGAGCTTTAAAATTCATTGTATAGCCGTTGTATTCTAAATCTTCTATATCATATTCACGCATTTGCAAATAATTATGGTTCATAACAAAATATCTTAAATTATAAGCACTATCCCTACCATCTTTTTTAGTTTGCTCTTTTGAATAATAAGTTAAAAGTCCTCTTGATAAATCAAGTTCAGCGGCAGAATTTGTATTTGAATAGTAATTAATAGCTGTTTGATTATTTTTTTCTATATCATTTTTAAAACTATTCCAATCATCTTTTAAAGTTGTAAAATGAGATAAATCTGATTTGCTTAAATCATAATTAATACCAACTAATTGAGCTTTTAATTCGTTTTTATTCGCACTAAAACTAGCATAATCTGATGAATATTCTAAATTCTTTTCAGCATTAGGTGTATTTAGACTAGTATTTTGCAAGTTATAATTTTGAGTTTTTATTTCTTTAATTCCTATATCAGAAACATTGTAACTATTGCTAGTAAGAGTATTTTTATTGCCATCTAAAGTATAATAATCAAAAGATTTAACACTCTTATCATCTTCTAATTTTCTACCATATAAATCAAGCGTCATAGTGCCTAAATTAAGACTAGCTGCACTTTTAGAATTTAAATCTTCTGAATAGTAATAATAACTATTCACATTATTATTAGCAAAAAATTTATTAGGAATAGAAGGTTCTAATTTAGTCCATTCTTTTTCATCTTTTACAACAGGAACACTAGGCAATACAACTTTATTATCATCTAATTTATTATCTGGTGTATTTGTAGTATTTGAATTATTATTAGGATTACTTGGCGTATCTGGTGTTGTATTTGGATTACTTGGAATAACTAAATCATCACTAGGCTTATTTGGAACAACTTCTGGCACATTATCTGTATTTAAAGAACTATCATTTTTAGCAATTATTTCATTTACTTCTTCTTTGATATCACCTGTAATATTT
>NZ_JACGAX010000045.1:0-1781 GCF_020138145.1 Campylobacter sp. RM9334 | reverse complement strand
GTTATTTTAAATAGTTTTATTGTTAATTTTAAATATATCAATTATTTCAACGTCAATCTTTGATATCTAAACAAGTGATCAAGAGCCATTTAAAACTTTCTTATATATAAGTTTTAAATCATTCACTTCATTATTTTATTTATTTTTTAATTTTTCATAATTAAAAAATAATCATTTAAATTATGGAGAGTTTGATCCTGGCTCAGAGTGAACGCTGGCGGCGTGCCTAACACATGCAAGTCGAACGATGAAGTCTAGCTTGCTAGACGGATTAGTGGCGCACGGGTGAGTAATGTATAGCTAACTTGCCCCTTACAAGAGGACAACACTTAGAAATGAGTGCTAATACTCTATACTCCGCTCTAACATAAGTTAGGGTGGGAAAGTTTTTCGGTAAGGGATAGGGCTATATTGTATCAGCTAGTTGGTAAGGTAATGGCTTACCAAGGCTATGACGCATATCTGGTCTTAGAGGATGATCAGACACACTGGAACTGAGACACGGTCCAGACTCCTACGGGAGGCAGCAGTGGGGAATATTGCTCAATGGGGGAAACCCTGAAGCAGCAACGCCGCGTGGAGGATGACACTTTTCGGAGCGTAAACTCCTTTTTTACAAGAAGAATACTGACTGTATTGTAAGAATAAGCACCGGCTAACTCCGTGCCAGCAGCCGCGGTAATACGGAGGGTGCAAGCGTTACTCGGAATCACTGGGCGTAAAGGGCGCGTAGGCGGAGTAGTAAGTTGGATGTGAAATCTAATGGCTTAACCATTAAACTGCATTCAAAACTGCTATTCTAGAGTAAGGGAGAGGCAGATGGAATTAGTAGTGTAGGGGTAAAATCCGTAGATATTACTAAGAATGCCAATTGCGAAAGCGATCTGCTAGAACTTAACTGACGCTAAGGCGCGAAAGCGTGGGGAGCAAACAGGATTAGATACCCTGGTAGTCCACGCCCTAAACGATGTATGCTAGTTGTTGGAATGCTAGTCATTTCAGTAATGCACCTAACGGATTAAGCATACCGCCTGGGGAGTACGGTCGCAAGATTAAAACTCAAAGGAATAGACGGGGACCCGCACAAGCGGTGGAGCATGTGGTTTAATTCGAAGATACGCGAAGAACCTTACCTGGGCTTGATATCCTAAGAACCTTGTAGAGATACGAGGGTGCTAGCTTGCTAGAACTTAGAGACAGGTGCTGCACGGCTGTCGTCAGCTCGTGTCGTGAGATGTTGGGTTAAGTCCCGCAACGAGCGCAACCCACGTATTTAGTTGCTAACAGTTCGGCTGAGCACTCTAAATAGACTGCCTTCGCAAGGAGGAGGAAGGTGTGGACGACGTCAAGTCATCATGGCCCTTATGCCCAGGGCTACACACGTGCTACAATGGCATATACAATGAGAAGCAATACCGCGAGGTGGAGCAAATCTATAAAATATGTCTTAGTTCGGATTGTTCTCTGCAACTCGAGAGCATGAAGCCGGAATCGCTAGTAATCGTAAATCAGCTATGTTACGGTGAATACGTTCCCGGGTCTTGTACTCACCGCCCGTCACACCATGGGAGTTGATTGTGCTTTAAGTCGGAATACTAAACTAGTTACCGCCCACAGCAAAATCAGCGACTGGGGTGAAGTCGTAACAAGGTAACCGTAGGAGAACCTGCGGTTGGATCACCTCCTTTCTAGAGTACATACTCTTTAACTCACACTAAAGAGTAATAATAAATATTTCAAGAGCTCTTGAGAGCTTGTTTGGATATCAAAGGTTGAAATGA
>NZ_JACGAX010000044.1:0-1824 GCF_020138145.1 Campylobacter sp. RM9334 | reverse complement strand
GAGAGCGGCGGATTTGACAGGAACTGCTAGTGTAACATTTAAAAATGTTGATGGTATCAACGATGTAACAATAGAACCTGTAAAACTTACAAATGGTAAAGGCGATGTAAGTGCTAGCACAGGTCTTGGAGCGTTAGCAGAAGCAATTAATAAAGCTAGTGATAAGACAGGTATTAAAGCTAATGTAACTGCTATTTCAACATTTGAGCAACCTATTAAAGCGGGTGAAACTACTTCAAATTTCTCAATCAATGGTGTAAAAATCGGAACAGTAAGCGTTCAAGAAAAAGACGCTAATGGTGCTTTAAGAGCTGCTATTAATGCTGTTAAAGATCAAACAGGGGTTGAGGCTTCTGTAGATACTAAAGGTAGACTTGTATTATCAAATAGAGATGGTAGGGGTATTAAGGTTGAGGATAATGTGACTGCAAATAAACCTGCAGCTGATTTACATAGTCTTGTAACACAAGGAGCAACACCTGATTCAAAATTTAAAAAAGGCGTAGATTTAAATAAAGCAGCTACTTGGACTACAGCAGCAGGAACAGAAGGCTCTATTCTTGTTAAAGAAAATAGTTTCGGAGATGTTAAAAATGCTCACGGAGTGCAAGATGCTTTAATTTATGAAGATGGAAAAACAAAAGCTGTTAACAACTCTGTTCCGTATCAAGAATATAAAAAATTTCAAGATGTACAAAATGAAGCTATAGATAAATTAAAAAACGATTTAATAGATAAATTAAAGAGTGATATTTTAGACAAAACAGCATTAGCAGGTCAAGGAACACAAAAAACTGCATTAGATGGTCACGCAAATACAGCAATAAATAGCATTAAGAATGCTACTAATTTAGAAGCTATTAGTAATGCACTAACAACATTAGATGGTAACTTAGGTACAGCTCAAGCTGCAATAGGTGTGTCACAAGATAATTTTCAAACCGCATTCGCTAGTGCTGTTAAAGATTATGCTACAACTATAGATTTAGCAGGAAAAGCTGTGCAAAAAAATATGAAAGAAGCAGGAGTTGATGTTACACAAGGTGATGCACAGACTTTAAATAACGAATTGAACACATTATTAGGAGCAACTGCAACAGCTTTAACTGCAAATAACGGATTAAATCATGCTACTGCTGCAACAGCTTTCGGTGCAATTGCAACATTAGCTACACCTGATACTACATTTACAACAAACGTGGCAGCCTTAGCAGGAAAAGAAGTAAATTTTGGAAATTTAGCGGTAGAAAATATTGGGGCTTTAAATCTATCTTTAAAAGGTGCGGCAGGTGCTAACGATCCTGTAGCTCAAGATATTTTAACTAGTTTTAAAGAATTAAGAACCCAAACAACAGTAGATGGTGCTAATGCAAAAATAGATGAAATTAACAAAAAATTGGAAAAAGTTATTGCAGATGCTGAAGGTAAAACTATGGATACTAAAGAAGCTCAACAAGGTATGATAGCTCACTCATATATGAAATTTTTTGCTGGTGTTAAAGCAGGTTTAAATGAACCAAACAAAGCTGGTTTATCAAGTATAGTTGGCTTAAATACCGAAAACAGCACAAACATGGGAAGATTAAGCCTTGTTTCAAACAACGGAAGAGATATTCAAGTAGAAGTTAAAGATGCTAATGGTTTTACTACAAATTCAGCTATTGGTTATGATAAAAATGTTAGCGAAGCAACAGTGAGTTTAAGAGAAACTAATGCAACAATTAGTAGAGCTCAAGCTGACGCTATGGGTTATAACAATGAAGAATGGCAAGCTGGAGATAACGGCGATAATCAAAACGGCTACGCTGCAGGTGTAATGACATT
>NZ_JACGAX010000043.1:0-1983 GCF_020138145.1 Campylobacter sp. RM9334 | reverse complement strand
AATACCTTTAAAGGCGATGTAATTATTACAAATACAAATACCGAAGTAAAAGCTGATAATAATACCTTTTTAGGCAATGTATCAGTAAATAATGGTAAACTTAGTGCTACTACTAATAACAACTTTAAAGACATTAATGCTAATAATATTGATTTTATAAACGATGATATAAAAACAACCGATGAAATAAAAGCTCAAACAATAAAAGTAGATGATAAGTTAGTAATTAAAAATATAGATTTAAAAACAACTTCTATTAGTGCAAACAAAGGAGAGATTACAAACTCAAATGTATTCTTAAATAATACTAATGAAGGCTCTAAAGATACTAAAGTATTTTTAAAAGGTAAAGATGATAATGCTAGTAGTGTATATGATAAAGCAGAAATAACAAGTGGAGATTACACTATAGAAAAATCAGCTATTAAAGGTGGTATTAGAGCTAATAACTTAACTACAACTAATTCAAAAATAGTAGGGCAATTAGCAGTAAATAATCTAAACGCTACTCATTCTACTTTTTATATAACAGGTGGTGGATATAATACTTCTTTATATAATCACTTTAGTGGAGCAATCATTGCAAGATATGGTGCAAGTGGCTTTAATAATATAATTAATATTTCTAATACAAACTTAGGCTTATTAATTAATGGCTATGTTCCTATTGCAATTATTAATAATACTAACAACTCAAATACTACTAATTCAAATTCTACAAGAGCTGATGCAATAGCTACAACACCTAAAGTAGTTAATAAAGACTTCTTTAAGATAACTTATACAACACCTATTTCAAGTGTATTATTATCACCTAATCTAGTTCATTATACAACTATGCAAGATGAGAATGGAACTAAAGAAGTTTGGAGTGTAGGTTTAGCTGGTAAAGAATTAAGCAAAGATGAAATCCAAGCAATAATTGATGGTAAAGGCAATGTTAATTACACTACAACAGAATTAATTAATAAAAACTATAAAGATTATTTTATGAGTGAATTATTAGACGATAATACAAAAGCTGAATTAAAAAGCATAATTAATACACCTTATTATGTAGCAAAAAATCAAGCAGATATTTTAAATGATAGATTTACTTATCTAAGAGATGATATTAAAAATCACGGCTTTTGGGTGAATAATTCATATAATTATTTAAAGACTAATTATAATGATTTAAGAAACAAAGGCACAAGCGTTGGTATAGATAAGAATATAAGCTTAGATAGATTTAATCTAACTTATGGAGTATTTGCAAATATTTCAAGATTAGAAATAAATAAAGCTTTAAGCTCTTCTACTAATGTAAGGTCATTTGGAGCTTATGCTTCTACTAATTTTTATAATGGAAGCTTTATTGATTATTCTTTAGCTTATGTAACATTAAAAAATAAATTTGAAGCTAAAAAGATTGATTTATATACTACTAATTACTTAGACTTATATCAAATAGGTTTAGGCTTAGGACATAGATTTAGTATAAATAATAATTACTTAGAGCCTAATATTAAATTAATAGCTACTAGATTTAAGGACTTAGACTTAAAAGGAACTAATGCAAGTATAGAAACTAAAAAAGGTCTTCAAGCTAGTATAAAAGCAGGAGTTAAAGCAGGAGTTGAGTTTAACAAAAACTTTAGCTTAGTTACTGAATTACAATACTTTAAAGACCTAAATGCTCTTTCAAAAAGTAAAGTAGTAGCTCTTTTAGAAAACAATCTTAACAATATCCAAGATAGTGGCTTGAATGCTAAAATAGGATTTTTAGTAAAACCAAATTCTAATTTAGACATTAATGCTGATTTTACAAAGAATATTTCTAATGAGTTTGATACAGGATATAGATTAAACTTAGGATTTAGCTATAAGTTTTAATTAGAACTTTAATAAAGTTCTAATTAACTTAGCTTTATTCTAAATACAAAGCTATTTCATCTGATATTAAATAGTTTTTATTAAATACTTTATTATCTTTTATAAAAA
>NZ_JACGAX010000042.1:0-1987 GCF_020138145.1 Campylobacter sp. RM9334 | reverse complement strand
GCTTATTTAAAGCTAGAAAGTAAAACTTTTTAGCTTTATTGTTTTTATGAGTTTTTGTCTTTTTACTTAGAGATTGTTTTTTAAAGCTTATTATTTTTACCTTAAATCTAAAAGTTTTTTATATTTTTTATATTAAAATTCTTTTGATTAGATTGTTAAAAATTTATAAAAATATTAATTTTTATAATTACCCCCCCCCATTTTGTTAGCAATTGATTAACCTTTATATATTGATTTTTAACTATAATAAAGCATTTTTCATTTATTTTTTAGGGGAGAAAATGAATAGAACTATAAAATTATCTTTAATAACTTTTATATTAGCGGGGGGGGGAATTTAGCTCTTGCTGATGCGATAGATAATTCAGCTAATACTGCATTAGTTAGCCCATTAGCTAATACTCAAGAAACTATTAGTAGTAATAAAACTATCATTAGTAATACATATACAACTCCAACTGATATTACTCACACAGGTGGAGTAATTACTATAGGTAATGCTAAAGATACACATACTATATCTGATTTAAATATAAATATAAATAATGGAAGTTATTTATTATTTCAAGGTGATTTAACACTAAATAAAGTAAATATTACAAATACAAAAAGTCAAAAATTTAATTTATTATTTGATAATAGAAATAGTGATAATAAAGATATAGTATTCAATGAAAGCAATTTAAATGGCATAAAAATAGATTTATGGACTAATGCTGTTAGTAATTCAAAGAATTTGATTTTTAATAAAGGAACATTAAATAATGTAAATATAGGAAGTCAAACAGCTTCGAATGGTAAAATTAAAGATATTAATTTTAAAGTTGTTGAAAGTGAAATAAATGGTGGTAATTTTTCATATAAAACTACTTTTGTTAATTCTAAATTGCTTGGAAATATTAGTGGAAATATTGTTGTAGATAATTCTATAGTAGAAGCTACTTTAAATACGAATACTTTAGAAGTTATAAATGGCACTACAATTAGTTCTGATATTAGTAAGGTTAATAATTTTATTTTAGATAATTCTACTTTAACCACAGATTTAAATGCCAAAAATATTACTATTAAAAATGATGCAAAATACAATAATAAAAATATCACAGCAAGTGGCACATTGACTATTGAAAATCATCAAATTATAAATAACGATAAAGATAAAATAACATTAAAATCTAATGGAATTTCAACATATAAAGATAGTGTTATTAAAAATGCAGTTTTGGATTCAAATCTTAATAGGATTGATTTTTATAATACAAATGAATTAGATAATGTAAAAATATCTAATGATAGTGCTTGGGATGTTACAAAACATCATATTACGATTTGGGATAATACTAAGGTTACAATAAATGATAGTGAGATAATTAATTCGGCTATTACTCAAGCTTCTTCATTACATTATGATAGTGAAGTAATTATTAATAATACTAAATTAGTAGATACAGGAATTGGGGCTTTAAATAATAATGATTTATATAATAGAATTCCAAAATTAGAATTAAATAATGTAAATTATATAAATAATGTAGAAAATAGTGGGATTTTTGCAAAAGAAATTACTATAAATGGCGGATATATAAAAGCTAATAAATTATATGGAACTGATACTATTTTAATTCCAGGAAAAAATGATATTTCAACTCAAGATAATACTAAGGTTATTATAAAAGGTGGTGCTATTATAGAAGCATTGGTTGATGGGGAAGAATTAGAGATATACAATTCAAAACTAACAGGAGATTCTCTTATTACCAACATAAAAACAGATAATAGTGAATTAATCGGCAAAATAGAAGCTACTAATAATATTGATATTAGCAATTCTAGTATCAAAGGTGATATAAAAGGTAGTGAATTAAAGCTTTTAAATTCTGATTTAAATTCAAATTTAATAGATATTGCAAATAACGTAATTATTGAAAATGCTGAAGCAAAAACCATCACAGGAAATTTCAAAGTAGGCAACGACTTTAAATCAAGC
>NZ_JACGAX010000041.1:0-2099 GCF_020138145.1 Campylobacter sp. RM9334 | reverse complement strand
TGCTAATGTAGTAGTAGCTGATAATACTAATAAAATATCAGATGAAGTAGATTTAATGGCTAGCATTGCTGTTGAAGCTGTTATGAAGAATAAGTTTGAGTAATAAAATTTATTTCACGATAATAAATTTACAAAAATATAATATCTCTATTTTACAATAATGAAGATATTATAAAATTATTTTTTGATACAAAAATATCTAAAAAAAGATTGGGGAAAAATGGAAAAGGAACTATTAGATAATGACTTTATAGTTAGTAAAACAGATATTAAAGGTAATATTACTTATGCTAATGAATCTTTTTTAAAAATTATAGGTTCAACAGAAAATGAAGTTTTAAATAAGCCACATAATGTTGTAAGACATAAAGATATGCCTAAGGCTGTTTTTAGATACTTGTGGCAACAATTAAAAGGAAGAAAAGAAGTTTATGCTTTCGTAAAAAACAGAACATTTGATGGTGGATATTACTGGGTATTTGCTAATATTAGCATATCTTATGATTTATCTGGTAATACGATAGGATATTATTCAGTTAGAAGAAAAATGGGTAAAAAAGCTAAAGAAGTTATTATTGCTTTATATGCTAAAATGCTTGAAGTTGAGAAAGCTCAAGGAGTTGATGCTTCTTGGAAAATTATAGAAGATATTTTGAAAAAAGAAAATAAAGGTTATAACGAATTTATGATAGGTATTCAGGGGCTAAAATGAGTATATTTAATAAAAATAATGATGAAGCGTTAAATAAAATTATAGAAGTTTTAGAGCAAACTTCAAATGGATATTTAGAATCAAGAGTTACTGGTATAAAGGGCGAAAAATACACAATATTAGCAAATCATTTAAATAATTTGTTAGACCAAATAGAAGTGTGGCAAAGAGAAGTTGCTAGTTCTATTGAAGTTGCTTTTTCTGGTGCAACTTATAGAAATATTAATAGTGTAGGTTTAAAAGGTAGATTTAAAAGCACTGCTGATAATTTAGTAAGTGCTATTTTAGGAATTGCAAAAAGTATAGAAACTCAACGCTTAAATGAGCTTAGTATAAGAGTTCAACAAAACAATAATGATTCAGGTATAATTGATATTTTAACAAATGGCTTAAGCACAAATCAAACTAATTTAAATAGCATTTTAAATTCTTCAAAACAAATTGCAGATGATTCGCATACTACTCAAACTATGGTAAAAGAATTATCAAAAAGCTCAAATGAATTACAAAATTACATAGGTTTATTTACTGATTTAATCAATGGTCTAAATGAAAAAACAAATGAAATATCAAAAATTATTGAAATGGTAAAAGACATTACAGACCAAACTCAATTACTATCATTAAATGCTGCAATTGAAGCAGCAAGAGCAGGTGAGCATGGTCGTGGATTTGCGGTAGTTGCCGATGAAGTAAGAAAATTAGCAAATAATACAGAAGAAGCTACTAATACTATTAATTTGAATATAAATTCTTTAAAAGAAAGTGTTAAAAAGTGTTTAGAGTATTCAAATCAAGTTTCAGAAATTAGCAATAAAAATCAAGAAAAAACAAATCAGTTTTTTGATACTTTAAGTTCTTATGAAAAATTATCTGAAAATAACTTTAATAATGCTCAAAATAGTGGTAGATTGCAAAATAATTTATTTATACAAATACATTTATTACTTTATAAAGATGATGCGATTAGGTGTTTGCTTAATAAGAATTTAAAACAAAATAAATCATTAGAAGAAAACATTGCAAAATCAATCAAAAAAGAGCAAGAAGGTATATTTAAAGATATCTTAGCTTTATATGAAGAGCTTTATAATTGTGAAGAATTAGACGAGCAAGTAAGACTTGTGAAAAGATTTGATGATTTAATCTTTAATATGTGTAAAAATTGCTAGTTTAGATAAGGAATTTAAAATCAATTTTTAAATTCCTTAAACCTTTAAATATATTCAATTTCGTTTTTAAAATAAATTATACTAAGAGTGATTTTGTATAAATCTAAAATCATTTCATTTCTTTTGACATTCTATAAATGAATGAAAATACTTCGGCAGCAACTTTTTATATATTTAAAAGCCTATTAATAGTCCTTAAAGTTATTTTAAAACCC
>NZ_JACGAX010000040.1:0-2229 GCF_020138145.1 Campylobacter sp. RM9334 | reverse complement strand
TAGTGGGGGTTTGGGGATTAAAGTCTATCCCACATATTCACCCCCAAAATATCGCCTAAATCATCTAAAAATATTTCTATATTGCAAGGCTCGATACCAAAGTTTAAAAGCTCCTTGCCTAAATAAATTTGTGTAAATATTCTAGGGCTTGTTTTTCCATTCTTTTCATACACCTTAAACATATCAGCCCCGTGAAAAGCTCTATTTCTAATCATTCTATAAAGGTTTAAAGCAATTTGCACTTGTATGTGTGTATAAATTCCATCTTCTCCTTTATATAATTTAATTCTATCTTTATTATTAGAGCAGTATTTTCTAAACTCAAATCCTTTACTATTAAAAATAATATTTTCTAATTTTTCATCAAATATAAGCCTAATCAAAGCCCCTAAACTAGGAGCGCTATGACCTTCGCAAATGCTTATATATTCATCTAAAACTATATTTTTTACTCTTTTTCTTATTTCGTTTTCAATAGCTAAAATTTTGCCACTAATATGCTTTATAAATAGTATATTTTCAATCATTTTAACCTACCTTTAAGCAAATATTAATCAATTTTGTATAACATCTCATCACATCTTAGGGGCGGATGGGTCGCCCCCCGCTTTTGCGGGTCTTTCATTAAAACTTTTCACAAATATTTCACATTTTTTAATTTTGTTGACTTATTAGAATAAAAAATGTTAATATATTTCCGACAGTTCCCTAAGAGCCTCTTAACAATGCGCAACCCTTAAGGACTTTAAAAGCTGATTATGGATAAAAAAACATATAATAAACCCCACAGAACTTGGCAAGAACAATTAAAATTGTTAAGATCTAAAAATTTAACTATTTTAATAAAAACATTAAAACACACAAAAGCCTTATAGATACGATATTTAAGGAAGTAAAACGCTCTAACGAAAGCTTTATAAAGCATTTTTTAATAATTATAATGAAATATCATTATAGGCAATTGTAGAAGTAATGTCGTTTGGCACTTTATTTAAATATAAAACACCAATATGAAAGAAAAAACAATAAATATTATTAAATAACTAAAATTGTATTAAGACTTTTTTCTCGGTAGCGTTGTTTTTAGATAATCAATATGTTCTGCTAAATCTTCTCTTATTTTCATATGCATTGGATCAAGCACAAAATGAAGCCCTTCTTTTCTAGCTAATTTAGCAGCAGGGACAAAATCACTGTCTCCAGAAATTAACACTATTGTATCCACCAATTTTTTATAGCTTAAATGAGCAACATCTAAACCTATTTTCATATCAATACCCTTTTGTTTTGCTTTATAATGTAAGTCATCAGCACCAATATCATCAAATTGTATTTTACCCTTTAATAAATCATCATATTTATCGCTATTAATTTGCCATTTTGCATTTTTTTCATCTAAATATCCAAACCTAAGTGCAAAACAAGGTAAATTTATAATTTCTTTGTGAAGGTTATTTCTTAGTTCAGCTACAGGACTATTTGATAAATCAATAGATTTTTTACTTATTGGATTATGGCATTTTTTCATAAGCGCTTACAATCATAAAAATATATTCTATAAAGCATTTCAAAGTCCTTATCAATATGCTTCATACAA
Source organism: Campylobacter sp. RM9334 (assembly GCF_020138145.1). Classification (NCBI taxonomy): domain Bacteria; kingdom Pseudomonadati; phylum Campylobacterota; class Epsilonproteobacteria; order Campylobacterales; family Campylobacteraceae; genus Campylobacter; species Campylobacter sp. RM9334. The sequence goes on along the minus strand of NZ_JACGAX010000040.1, from coordinate 632 downwards.
TGTATTTGCAAAGCTTTTGCTAGTGTCTTGTAATCCAAATCTTGAGTTCTTACTTTAAAAAATTGACAATACATTTTGATATAAAACTCACCATCAACTAATATTGCAACTTTTCTTTTCATTATCTTCCTTTTTTAAGCCTAGGTCAAGAACGCCTAGGCTTTAATGCTAAGGGTTTGCTAGTTTATAAATGTCTTAAACAGGTACTGCCAAAGCATATTGAACCCATTCTAAAAATTAACAGTTAATGATTAGTAATTAAATATTCAATGTTCAAGCATTGATTAAGTCCTTTATAACACACAAATATTTCACATTTTCACAAGTTTTTCACAAAATCCTAATTCTAATTTCAAATTCCGTGAAATTTCGCACTCTCAAATCCTATTCATTTCGGTTAGCTCGTTTAAAAACGAGCTAACACAAGGCTTTTTACGATTTTTTCCTAACAGAAAAAATCACAAAAAGCCACCTATCCCCACATCACAATCACATTTTTAAAATTTTTTTCACATCACCCCTAAAGTTATTTTTTAGCACACCGATATAGTTGTAACTTGATAAGGAAATCAAGACAATTATTTTTTTAAGGAGAAAATTATGGGATTCAGAATTAACACAAACGTGGCGGC
>NZ_JACGAX010000039.1:0-3771 GCF_020138145.1 Campylobacter sp. RM9334 | reverse complement strand
AAAACTTAAACAGAGCATTTAAGCTAAATGTTCTTTCTAGGTTTTATTTAATTTAATTCTATGTTATATATAGTTTCTAACCTAGTGTTATTTTATTTATCAATGTTAAGAGTCACAAGCAAGTAATATAAAACAATTTCATAAGCTTGTTAAAGGTAGTTATACTTAATCTCTTTCTTATTACATATATATTAAGTATATATAAGAAAAAGTTTTTAAGCATCACAGCTTAGACGCTTTCCGTCTTGAAGATTAAGATTAATAATTACATAAAAACTTTAGCAAGGAAGTAATGCGTTTTAGTAATACTAAAAACAATAACAATAATGCATGCAAATATATTTCAATTAATACTATTAATTGTAAAAATATTAATAACATTATTAACAAAGGTAAGCTAATAAGAGCAAATGGTGGATGCCTTGGCAGACAAAGGCGATGAAGGACGTACTAGACTGCGATAAGCTACGAGGAGCCGTCAAGGGGCATTAATTCGTAGATTTCCGAATGGGGCAACCCAATACATAGAGATATGTATTACCATATATGGAGCGAACGTTGGGAATTGAAACATCTTAGTACCAACAGGAAAAGAAATCAATAGAGATTACGCTAGTAGCGGCGAGCGAAAGCGTAAGAGGGCAAACCACTAGTTTACTAGTGGGGTTGTAGGACTGCAACAAAGACTAAGCAAAGATAGTAGAACAAGTTGGAAAGCTTGAGCGTAGAGGGTGATACTCCCGTACATAAAATCTTTACTTTACTTAGCAGTATCCTGAGTAGGGCGAGACACGTGAAATCTTGTCTGAAGCTGGGTCGACCACGATCCAACCCTAAATACTAATGTCTGACCGATAGTGTACAAGTACCGTGAGGGAAAGGTGAAAAGAACTGAGGTGATCAGAGTGAAATAGAACCTGAAACCATTTGCTTACAATCATTCAGAGCCCTATGTAGCAATACAGGGTGATGGACTGCCTTTTGCATAATGAGCCTGCGAGTTGTGGTGTCTGGCAAGGTTAAGCTAACGTGAAGCCGTAGCGAAAGCGAGTCTTAATAGGGCGATAAGTCAGATGCTGCAGACCCGAAACGAAGTGATCTATCCATGAGCAGGTTGAAGCTAGTGTAAGAACTAGTGGAGGACCCAACCGACGGCCATTGAAACGGCTCCGGATGACTTGTGGATAGGGGTGAAAGGCCAATCAAACTTCGTGATAGCTGGTTCTCTCCGAAATATATTTAGGTATAGCGTTGTGTAGTAGCTATAAGGGGTAGAGCACTGAATGGGCTAGGGCATACACCAATGTACCAAACCCTATCAAACTCCGAATACTTATAGTGTAATCACAGCAGTCAGGCGGCGAGTGATAAAATCCGTCGTCGAGAGGGGAACAACCCAGACTACCAGCTAAGGTCCCTAAATCTTATTTGAGTGGAAAACGATGTGAAGTTACTTTAACAACCAGGAGGTTGGCTTAGAAGCAGCCATCCTTTAAAGAAAGCGTAATAGCTCACTGGTCTAGTGATTTTGCGCGGAAAATATAACGGGGCTAAAATAAGTACCGAAGCTGTAGACCCAAGCCTAGCTTGGGTGGTAGGAGAGCGTTCTATAGGCGTTGAAGATGTACCGGTAAGGAGCGTTGGAGCGTATAGAAGTGAGCATGCAGGCATGAGTAGCGATAATTAATGTGAGAATCATTAACGCCGTAAACCCAAGGTTTCCTACGCGATGCTCGTCATCGTAGGGTTAGTCGGGTCCTAAGCAAAGTCCGAAAGGGGTATGCGATGGAAAATTGGTTAATATTCCAATACCAACATTATTGTGCGATGGAAGGACGCTTAGGGCTAAGCAAGCTAGCGGATGGAAGTGCTAGTCTAAGGTAGTAGGTTGTTATACAGGCAAATCCGTATAACATTAGACCGAGAACTGAAAGGCTTTCTGAAGTCTTCGGATGGAAGGAAGAATTGCTGATGCCGTCGAGCCAAGAAAAGTTTCTAAGTTTAGATAATGTTGCCCGTACCGTAAACCGACACAGGTGGGTGGGATGAGTATTCTAAGGCGCGTGGAAGAACTCTCTTTAAGGAACTCTGCAAAATAGCACCGTATCTTCGGTATAAGGTGTGGTTAGCCTTGTATTAGAATTTGACTTCGAAGGCAAGGAAACTTACAACAAAGAGTCCCTCCCGACTGTTTACCAAAAACACAGCACTCTGCTAACACGTAAGTGGATGTATAGGGTGTGACGCCTGCCCGGTGCTCGAAGGTTAATTGATGGGGTCAGCAGCAATGCGAAGCTCTTGATCGAAGCCCGAGTAAACGGCGGCCGTAACTATAACGGTCCTAAGGTAGCGAAATTCCTTGTCGGTTAAATACCGACCTGCATGAATGGCGTAACGAGATGGGAGCTGTCTCAAAGAGGGATCCAGTGAAATTGTAGTGGAGGTGAAAATTCCTCCTACCCGCGGCAAGACGGAAAGACCCCGTGGACCTTTACTACAGCTTGACACTGCTACTTGGATAAGAATGTGCAGGATAGGTGGGAGGCTTTGAGTTATAGACGCCAGTTTATAATGAGCCATCGTTGAGATACCACTCTTTCTTATTCGGGTAGCTAACTAGCGTGAGTTATCCTCACGTAGGACAATGTCTGGTGGGTAGTTTGACTGGGGCGGTCGCCTCCCAAAAAATAACGGAGGCTTACAAAGGTTGGTTCAAAACGGTTGGAAATCGTTTGTAGAGTATAAAGGCATAAACCAGCTTAACTGCAAGACAAACACGTCAAGCAGAGACGAAAGTCGGTCTTAGTGATCCGGTGGTTCTGTGTGGAAGGGCCATCGCTCAAAGGATAAAAGGTACCCCGGGGATAACAGGCTGATCTCCCCCAAGAGCTCACATCGACGGGGAGGTTTGGCACCTCGATGTCGGCTCATCGCATCCTGGGGCTGGAGCAGGTCCCAAGGGTATGGCTGTTCGCCATTTAAAGCGGTACGCGAGCTGGGTTCAGAACGTCGTGAGACAGTTCGGTCCCTATCTGCCGTGGGCGTAAGAAGATTGAAGAGATTTGACCCTAGTACGAGAGGACCGGGTTGAACGAACCACTGGTGTAGCTGTTGTTCTGCCAAGAGCATCGCAGCGTAGCTAAGTTCGGATGTGATAAGAGCTGAAAGCATCTAAGCTCGAAGCCAACTCTAAGATGAATCTTCTCTTAAGGTCGCAGCAAGACTAGCTGCTTGATAGGTTGGGTGTGTAAGTGGTGAAAGCCATTTAGCTGACCAATACTAATAGACCGTCCGCTTACTTTAAATAAGCATTACTTCCTTGCTAAGGTTTATTACTTTAGTAAGTTTAAGAGTTTAAATTACTTGCTTTTAACATTGTTATTTAAGTTTATTAAATACTAATAGATTTAAATAACAATGTCCGTGATTATACAAATGTGGTAACGCCTTGTCCCATCCCGAACCAAGAAGCTAAGCACATTGTGGGTGATGATACTACGCCTTACTGGCATGGGGAAAGTAGCTCGTTGCGGACTTGTTAAAATCTTTTTTAACTCCTTTCTTTTTAATAATAATTGATTTTTATATACATATTTTTAGATTTAATTTTTTATTATATTTTTTTTAATTGTAGAAACGGGATAGGGCTAAAAGGTAAGTTTTTATTGTTGCTTTCTTTTTTAGCTTTGTTTGGGTTTTTAAAACCTTTACTTTAAATAATTTGCTTAATTGTGCTTTTTAGTATGAGATTATAAAAATAGATATTTTAAA
>NZ_JACGAX010000038.1:0-4773 GCF_020138145.1 Campylobacter sp. RM9334 | reverse complement strand
GGCATACGAGATTGTAAAAAAAAGCTAATTAGAATAGTGAATTATTCTACATTCAAAGAAGATTCGCTAAGGCTTTTAAGATTTATTCAATTTATTGCTAGATTTAAGCTAAAGACTAAGAAAAAGGATTTAAGATATCTAAAAAAAATTGATATTTCAAACCTTAGCAAGGATAGAATTTATAATGAATTAATAAAATTATTTGAAGCAAAATACCCTGAAATTGGGCTTTATTATTTGTATAAACTAAATTTATTTGAAAAATGTTTTGGTTTTAGTGTTAGCAAATATGAATTTTTTGCTGTTTTAAAAAAGATTAAAGATAATAAGAATTTAGTTTGTAAGGAAAAAAGATTTGCTTTAATGTTTTTTTATTTTATTGATTATTTTAATATATATTATCAATTTATGCCTTATAAAAAAATGCTTTTCTTTTTAACAAAAGAGCCAAATTTTAATGATTTAAATGACTATAATTTATGTAAAATTGCTATTAAAATGCCGCTTAGAGAGTGGCTTGGGCTAAATAAGGATATTGTAAAACGAGCTAAAGAATTAGGAATTTATAATGACAAAATAAAAGTCGTATATGAGAATATTAGCTCAAAAGAAGAAGCACTAATATGTGAAGAAAAAGCCATTAAGGAGTATATGAAAAATGTTTAATATAGTTTTAGTTGAGCCAAGAATTGCAGGAAATGTAGGGACAATAGGTAGAATGTGCTATAACTTAGGTTTTAAATTACATCTTGTTGGACCTCATTTTTTGGATTTTTCAAGTAAAAAGATTATGCACGCAGGTCTTGATTATTGGGATAAACTTGAGCCGATTTTTTGGGATAATGCAAAGGATTTTTTAGCTAATAATGATATTGCTAAAATGAAATTCGCTAGCACAAAATCAAAAAATCCTTATTTTAACGCTAGTTTTAATGAAGGAGATTTTATAGTGTTTGGAAGTGAGAGTTTTGGTTTGCCACAGCCTGAAATTAAAGAGATTTTAAGTAATGAAAATACCTTTTTAATACCTATGAAAAGCTATGGCAGGTCGCTTAATCTAGCTCAAAGCGTTGCGTTTTTAAGCTCGGAAGCCTTAAGGCAGAATTTTAAAAATTTTAGTATTTAGTATTTATCTAGTTACTACTAACTAGATAAATTATTTTTTCTAAACAAAAGCAAAGAATTAAACACCACAACAAGCGATGAAATACTCATAAGCATAGCACAAAGTGCAGGATTTAAATGCAAATTAATCTCGCTAAAAACCCCACAAGCTAGAGCAATTCCTATGAAATTATAAAAAAACGATATGAATAAATTTTGCTTAATCTTACTATAAGATTTATCAAAAATCTCAAAAAGTTTTATGATTTTAATCAAATCATTTTTTAGCAATATCGCATCGGCTTTATTTTTAGCAATTGCATTTGCATTGCTAAATGATATACCAAAATTAGCCGTTCTTAATGCCTTAATATCATTAGCCCCGTCCCCAATAAATACGCTTTTTGCGTTTAAATTCTTTATTATCGCAGCTTTATTTTCAGGTGTAACTCTAAAATAATATTCGCTAATTTCTAGTTTGTTTGCTAGATTTTCTACTCTTTCTTTACTATCTCCGCTAATTATTATTATTCTTTTATTGAGTGATTTTAAAAAGCTAATTAATTCTTTTGCATTTTCGTTAATTTCGTTTTCTAAAGTAATTTTGCCTAAATATAAATCATTTTTATAGCATAAAAACTCATTTTCGCAAGGTTTTATTTCTACTTTTAAATTCTCATCAGTATAAATTAAAGAATTATCCTTTAAAGCACAAGTTCCATTTAAATCTAAAAAATCAGTAAAATTATTCGTAATACTCTTAGCTATTGGGTGATTTTGAGTATTTTCAATACTTGCAATTAGCCTAAAATCAGCTTCGCTTAAATCGTGTGATATTTTTTGCACGGAATTTGTAAGTGTGCCTGTTTTATCAAAAACAAAGCATTCTATATCTTTTATTGAGTTAATTAGTTCAGGATTTTTTAAAATTATTCCTTCTTTAAAGCATAAATTAATGCAAATTACTATTACCATAGGAATTGCAAGTCCTAAGGCACATGGACACGAGATTAACAACACACTACTAACATAAAAAAACACCTTAGAAGAATCTATAAAATACCAAACAAGTCCTGTAATACTAGCAATTATACAAATTATTAATACAAAATATTTGCTAATCTTATCAACTAATTTAAAGGCTTTTAAATCCTTATTATTAGCTTTCATTGCTTCATCTTTAAGCTTTTCAAGTGAGCTTTCATAATAAGTGCTAGTTGCTTTTATCTTTAATAATTCACCCTTATTAATGCTACCTGCATAGACTAATTCTCCTATTTTTTTGCTTAGACTAAAGCTTTCTCCACTAATAACACTCTCATCAATTAAGGCTTCATTTAGACATATTCCATCTACTAAGATTTCTTCGCCGTTTTTAATAAGTAGCTCATCATCTTTATTTATTTGATTTGCTTTTATTATTTTATTGTTTGCTAGGGTTATTGTAGGGATTTTGCTTGGTGTGATTAAAGAATTTGCTTTAGCTTTTGCTTTATTTTCAATAAATTTTCCAAGCCTAATCACAAAGCAGACAAAAGTGCTTTCAAAAAAGAAATGATGATGAATACTAAAAAATGAATAAAAATAATTAATGCTAATTCCAAGCACTACAAGTAAATCCATTCCATAGCTTTTATGAAATATTACTCTTTTATAAAAATCAAGCGAAAGTAAAATAGCCAAACTTGCAAAAACACAAGAGAATAAAAAGCTAAAATCAATAAAAGTTAAAACACTAAAAATCGCTAAAAAAATTAGCCTAATGCCTTCGTAAGTATTTTTTGCATTTATTTTTTCTAAGCTTACTTCAAAGCCTAGTTTTTTGATAGCAAAAATTAGCTTTTCACTATCAAAATCATCATTTACACTAAATTCTCCAAATTTATTGATAAAATCAACCCTTGCATCTATTACGCCTAATTTTAAGGCTTCTTGTTTGATTGAATTAGCACAATTTACACAATGCATTCCATTAATAAAAAGCCTTATATTTTTCATACTAATTTACCTAATCTAAATCCTAATTCTAAAAGCTCATCTTCAAATTCTTCTTTATTCGCATTTATAAAAATATATTTTAAATCATCACTAAAATTAATTGTCCCAAAATCTTCTTCTAAAGCATTTTTTATCTTATTTACACAATGATTGCAATTTACATTAAAAATCTCATATTTTTTCATTTTATCTCCTTTAAAAAATGTAGCTTTCCCCATCATCTGGGATTAAAACTCTATCGTTTAAATTATTCTTATTTACAAATTCTTTTAAAGCTTTTCTAGTTAAAATACAATGATTAATAGCTTCTAAATGAACGGCTATTATCTTGCTAGTTGATATTTTAGCAATATTTTTAATATCGTTTTCATTCATAATAATACTATCATCAAATCCTAAAACCATAGCATTTCCAGCATTTACAATAACAATATCATAATTTTGTTTTAAAGTATTTTCAACATCTTTTGTTAAAACACTATCTCCTATTAAATAAACACTTTTACAATCTTTTGCACTAAAAATAACTCCCATTGTATCACCTAAAAGCCTTGCTAATTCTTTGTTTTTATATATTTCTTCGCTTCCGTGTTTTGCTTTAGTTTTTGTTAGTTTTACTCCTTGAAATTCTAAAGTATCGCTTAAAATCTCAAGATTTTTAAATCCTAAATCTTTAAAATAATTATAATCTTGATTATCTTGAACGAAGACTTTAATATTTTTATCTAATTTTTTACAGGTATATTCATCTATATGGTCTAAATGATTATGAGTAATTATTACAGCATTTACATCATTTATAATTTCTTCAAAACTAAATGGCAAATCCACTAAAGGATTTCTTAAATGTGAATTATAAGTATTTGCAAAACCTTCATAAGTGCCTTTTGGTGCTAACATAGGGTCTATTAAAAAGCACACATTATTTATAGTGATTTTTACACAAGCACTTCTAATTAATTGAACTTTTGTATTCATAAAATCTCCTTAATTTAAATTAAAGGATAGATATTATCTTTTTTAAAAATAATTGTAAATTACTTACTTTTTCGTATGTATGATAAGCTTTTTTCATTTAAAGCATTAAATAATTTCTTTTCTTTTAAAACTTCAATGCCTATTTCTTGAAAAATAATAATAGCTTTTAACATTTGCTTTCCACGATTTGTTAAAAAATATTCTACTTTTAGTGGATAGCCATCATAAGTTATTTTATCTACTAAGCCATTTTCTCTTAATTGATTTAGGTGTTCAAGAAGCATTTTTTGACTAATTCCAATTATATCTTTTTGTAATTTTGATAAAGAAGAATTACCTAAACTTAATTGAAAAATGATTATGCTTTTCCATTTTCCATTTATCATATTTGCAGCTATTTGCAAAGGACAGGTTACATTATTCATATTTATTTGCATAAAAACTCCTTATACTTACAAATTCGTAAGTAATTTACATTTACTTAAATATGAATTATAATCATAAAAATTAAAAAGGATTAAAGCTATCCTAAAATTAAATTTAAAGGAAAAACAATGATTTGCACCTATCAAGACTTAATTCATAAACCAATAAAACAACATTCAAACAATCATTCTTGCAATCATTCACACCATAACCACTCCCATAATCATTCACACCATAATTCTAATCACTCCCACGAACACCACAATC
>NZ_JACGAX010000037.1:0-7901 GCF_020138145.1 Campylobacter sp. RM9334 | reverse complement strand
ATATTTTATCCATCAAAATATAATTACAAAGGAAGCTTAAACAATCTTAAATCATACTTAGATAATTTTTATAAACTCAATAAAATCACTTGCATTATATTATTCGGCGATACTAGACCAATTCATGAAATAGCAATTAATTTAGCTAAAAAACTAAATATAAAAATATATGTATTTGAAGAAGGATATTTAAGGCCAAATTATATTACTTGCGAAATGACTGGCGTTAATGCAAACTCACTTATGAGTAAAAATAAAAATGATTATAAAAAACTAAATACTTATAAAGAAAACTCAAAACTATTTAAGTCAAGTTTTAAAATAATGGCTTTTTATGCCTTAATGTATTATACATTTAGCATTATATTTCAAGTATTTTATAATAACAAAAACTATCATAGACCACTAAATATAATGGAGCTTTTTAGATGGTTTAGACATTTTTATAGAAAAGCTAAATATTCAATTTTAGAAAAAAATGTAGATAATTTAGCTAAAAAATATTCCAAAAAATACTTTTTAGCAGTTCTTCAAGTGCATAACGATAGTCAAATAAAAAAGCATTTTAAAGACAAAGGTATGAAAAAATTCATAGTTAAAACCATAAAATCATTTGCTAAAAATAGAGCGAATAATAATGTTTTGATATTTAAACACCACCCATTAGATATTGCATATACTGATTATTCAAATATTATAAATGAACTTACCAAAAGACTTGGTATAAGTGATAAGGTGTTTTATATTCATCGTGGAAATATCCCAAATCTTTTAAAAAATGCTAAAGGCTGTATTTGTATAAATAGCACGGTGGGAATGCAAGCACTTTATCATAATTGCCCTACTATAGTATTGGGTAATGCAATTTATAATATAGATGGTTTAGTCTATAAAAATGACCTTGATAGCTTTTGGCAAAATGCTCATAATTTTGTAAGCAATTATAATTTATACTTGAAATTCCAAGGATATTTATTAAAAAACAATCAATATAATGCAAATTTTTACTTAAATTTCAAAGAATTTGAAATAGGAAATTAAATGTGGCATATAATAAACGCGCTTATTTTAAGAGAGCTTAAAACTAGATTTGGCAAAAACCCAACTTTAGGTTATGTATGGGTTATACTTGAACCTATGATGCATATTATATTTATGTTAATAATTTTTACATTAATTAGAAATACTATTTTACCACAAGTTCCTTTTAGCTTATTTTTGATATCTGGAATGATTCCATTTTTTATGTTTAGAAATATTGTTAATTTTATAATGAATGGAATTGAAGCTAATAAAAGTTTATTTACTTATAAACCAGTTCGCCCTATTCATGTATTTTTAGCTAGAGCTTTTCTTGAAGGTATTATATATTTTATAGCTTTTAATATACTAGTTTGCATAAATGGGTATTTAATTAATTACAATGTTCTTCCATATAATTTAATTTACTCGTTACTAATTTTTCTATGGATGGTAATAATAGCATTTTCGTTAGGATTACTATTTGCTGTAATATTTAACGGAAAAGATATTATAAAAAATATTGTTAACTACCTTTTGACAATTATGTATTTTAGCTCAGCAATAATATTCCCTTTATGGGTTTTACCTAATCAAATAATTACCATTCTAGCTTATAACCCAATCTTGCATATAATTGAACTTTTTAAAGAAAATTATTTTGAAACTTATCCTATAGTAACTCAAATTAATATTGAATACCCTTTAATTTGCACTTTAATTTTATTATTTTTTAGTCTTGGCTTATATTATAAAAAAAGAGTGGAGCTTGGCACTGCATGATTAGACTTGAAAATATCACAAAATACTTTGTATTAAACAACAAAAAAAAGCATTATATTTTTAAGGATTTAAATTTTACTTTTCCTGATAATTGCTCAATCGGTCTAATGGGAAAAAATGGTGCAGGAAAATCTACAATGCTAAGAATTTTAGGCGGACTTGATATTCCTAATCGTGGTAAGGTAATAATTGATAAGAGTATTTCTTGGCCTGTTGGATTTGCAGGTGGATTTCAAGGAAGCTTAAGTGCTAGAGATAATATCAAATTCATAGCTAGAATCTACGGATATAGTGGAGAAGCTTTAAAAGAAAAAATAGAATATGTAAAAGAATTTGCTGAACTTGGAGATTATTTTGATGAACCTATTAGAAGCTATTCATCAGGTATGAGAAGTAGAATTTCATTTGGTCTTAGTATGGCTTTTGATTTTGATTATTATCTAATAGATGAAGCAGGAGCAGTTGGCGATAAATCATTCAAGCAGAAAAGCAGAAAAGTATATGAAGAAAAATTATCAAAATCAAAGGTAATTATGGTTTCACACGATATTAACGAAATAAAAACTTGGTGTGATAAAATAGTTTTTTTAGACAATGGAATAGCCACAATCTACGATGATGTAGATGAAGGAATTAATAAATATAAAGAAAGTTGCTAATGAAAAAAAAGATTATAAAATTTATAACAAGCTTTAAAATTATTATAGTTTTAAGCTTAATTTCACTGATTTATTTTGCTTTTATAGCAAGTTCAAGATATGAAAGCACAGCAATAATTGGAGTAAAATCTACAAGCACTACTACTGATACATCTAGCCTAATACCAATAATAGGACTTACAAGTTCATCTAAAGAAGATTTAATGTATCTTAAAGAATATATAAACTCATACGATATGCTAGCAATTTTGCAAAAAGATATAAATATCAAAGCTATGTATGAAGGAAAAATTGATTATGAATTATTTTTGAAAAATCTTGATGTAAAAGAAGATTTTTTAAAATATTATCAAAGTAGAATAAAGGTAGTTTATGATGATATTACCGGACTTTTAAGTATTAAAATTAACGCATTTTCTCCAGAAGATTCTAAAAAAATAGCCGATACGATACTTAAGGAAAGTGAAAATTTCATAAACGAAATATCACATAAAATCGCAAGAGAACAAATGAGTTTTGCAAAAGAAGAATTAGAAAAAGCTAGTTTAGAACTAAGTAAAGCCCAAGATGAAATAAATAAATTTCAAAATACAAATTCCATGCTAGACCCTGTAAGTCAAGCAAAAACCCAATCAGCTATAAAAACACAAATAGAAGAAAAAATAATAGCAAAAGAAGTAGAACTTGCCACGTTAAATAGTTACTTAAACTCAAATACTCCGCAAGTAAAAGCATTAAAATCAGAATTAGACGCACTAAAATCTCAATTAAAAAAAGAAGCTAATAAATTAACTTCAAAAGATAAAAATGACAAATTAAATTATTTAGCAATTGATTTTAGCAATCTTAGTTTTAAATTAAAATTCGCTGAAGATGCTTATAAATTAGCCCTAGCATCTTATGAAAAATCAAGACTGGAAGCTAATAAAAAGTTAAAACAAGTTATTATAATTTCTTCGCCGGTTTTATCAGAAATTGCAATATATCCAAATGTAATTTATGATGTATTCTCAGTATTTTTTATATTAACATTAGTTTTTGGAATTATTAAATTTACATATTCAATAATAGAGGAGCATAGATATTAATGAAAAAAATATTTTATATATTAGTATTTTCAATATTAGCATTTGCAGTTGATGTAGCAAATATAGCAGTAAATAATACTCAAGAAGAAATATCACAACAAGTAAATAATAAAACATTTGGAGCACACCTATTCTCAGGTAATTTTAAGCAATTTAGCAAACATATTTATAATCCAGATTATAAAATCGCAATAGGAGATATAATAAATATTAAGCTTTGGGGTGCAGTAGAATTACAACAAAAATCAAGCGTTGATTCTCAAGGAAATATATTTATTCCACAAGTTGGAGTTATTCATTTGTTAGGAGTTAGCAATAAAGATTTAGTAAATATTATTCAAAATAAAGTAAGAAATACCTATAAATCAAATGTATATTCATACGCAGATATGGATACTTACCAAAATATTTCAGTATTTGTTACGGGAAATGTAAATAAACCAGGGCTTTATGAAGGGCTTAGCTCGGATTCTTTAATTCAATACATTGATAAAGCAGGTGGAATAAATCTTGAATATGGAAGCTTTAGAAATATTCAAATTCTAAGAAACAACCAACTAATTAAACAAATAGACTTGTATGATTTTTTATTAAATGGCAAATTAGATTATTCTATGTTTAAGAATGGCGATGTAATTTTAGTAAAACAAATCAATGGCTATGCAAGTGCTAGTGGTGATGTATTAAAGCCTTATAGATTTGAATTAGGAGAGAATTTAAAAACATTAAATGATTTAGCTATTTTATCTAATGCAAAACCAACTGCAACAAATGCAATCATAAAAAGTTATGATGAAAATAACAAACTCCGTATAAATGCTTATAAAAAAAGTGAATTTGAAAATGTATATATTAATAATGCCGATGAAGTAGAATTTAGACCAGATTACACAGCAGATAAAATAAACATAAAAATTGAAGGCGAACATAATAGCTTACATTCATTAGTTTTAGATAAAGGAACTACATTGCAAGAAGCTCTTAGTTTATTAAATATGAATGATTTATCTAATAAACAAGCAGTGCAAGTGTATAGAAAAAGCGTAGCAGCTCTTCAAAAAAAATTAATTGAAGCCCAACTAAAAGAGTTAGAAACCTTAGCGCTAACCACAACTTCAGCTACTTCAGAAGAAGCAAAAATTAGAGATAATTGGGGAACTAATATTTTAAAGTTTATTGAAAGAGCTAGAGCAATTGAGCCTAAAGGACAAATCGTAATTGATGATGAAAAATTATATTCTTCAATTGTTCTTGAAAATGATGATATTATTAATATACCTAGCAAAAATAATTTAGTTGTAATTCAAGGAGAAGTTGCTCTTCCTGGTGCATTTATTCATCAAGATAAATTAAAAATAAAAGATTATATTAAAATGGCTGGGGATTTAAATACTAGAGCTGATAAAAAAAGAATTTTATTAATACATGCTAATGGAAAAGCAGATAAAATAAGCTTAGGAACTTTTAGCAGTGATAAAAATGCTAAAGTCTATGAAGGAGATTCAGTATTAGTATTACCTAAAATTGAAACTTATAACCTTCAAGTAACCGGTGTAATAACTCAGATTTTATACCAAATTGCAGTAGCAACTAAAGTAATTTTAGATATTTAATTTTATGAAAGGAAACACTATGAAAAAATTATTTTTAATTATAGGAGCACCTGGTAGTGGTAAAACTACTGATGCTAGCATAATTGCTAAAAACGAAAACTACACACACTATTCAACAGGCGATTTATTAAGAGCTGAAGTTGCAAGTGGAAGCGAATTAGGAAAACAAATAAACGAGCTTATCTCAAAAGGAAATCTAGTGCCTTTACAAATAGTTGTAAATACAATTATGAGCGCACTTAAAAAAGCTCCAAGTGATGTTATATTAATAGATGGTTACCCAAGAAGCGTTGAACAAATGCACGCACTTGATAGCGAATTAGCTAAATCAAACGAAGTAAATCTTAGTGCTGTTATTGAAGTATTTGTAAGCGAACAAGTAGCAAAAGATAGAGTTTTAGGTCGTGCTAGGGGTGCTGATGATAATGAAGAAGTATTTAATAATCGTATGAAAGTATATACCGAGCCTTTAGCTGATATTTTAGATTTTTATAAAGCAAAAAATCTACATATACAAATCAACGGCGAACGCACAATTGAAGAAATTGTTGCAAATATGAGTGAAGAAATTAAGAAAAAAATCTAATCAAGGAGAAAAAAAATGGATATTACAAAAATTAAAAGTGGAAATGCAGAGAAATTAAATGCAGTTATAGAAATTCCTTATGGCTCAAATATTAAATATGAGCTAGATAAAGATAGTGGGGCAATCATGGTTGATAGAGTTATGTATTCGGCTATGTTTTACCCAGCAAATTATGGTTTCGTGCCAAATACACTTGCAGCTGATGGTGATCCTGTTGATGTGCTTGTATTAAATGAATACCCAGTTCAAGCAGGTGCTGTTATTCCTTGCCGTTTAATTGGTGTTTTAATTATGGAAGATGAAAGCGGTATGGATGAAAAATTACTTGCAGTTCCTGTTAGCAAAATTGATCCAAGCTATGATAATATCAAATCTTTAGAAGACCTAGCACCACACAAACTTGCAAAAATCAAAAACTTTTTTGAAACATACAAAGCATTAGAAAAAGGTAAATGGGTAAAAGTTCAAGATTTTAAAGGCATAGCTGAAGCTACAAAAATACTTGAAGAATCAATCAAAAACTATAAATAATGTTAGCAGTCTTTAAAGACTGCTTTTAGATTAATTTTATCAAATGTTCTTATTTCTTATAAAAATTATAAATCATAATAATCTAATTTAAAATATACGAAATCTCATTAATAACACATAAGCAAAAATATTATTATGCTTAATTTTGTAAGTGAATACTGATTTTGTTGCTAGTATTATTTACAAATGCGTATATTTTAAATCATTTTGTATCTTATTAATTTCTTTATAAAATTATTCATTTTAATATTAATACTCATTAAAAATCATAGAATTTAACTATATTTTAAGTTATAATTAAAGATATTTTTAGAATTTGATTTATTTTAGAAATTAACTTAAAACTGCGTTGTATTAGAATTGCAAGGAATTTTATAAAGTATATTTTTTTTAACTTTATTTTAACACTAGCTAAAACCTTAAAGCATATTCAAAATCATAAAAATACTCATTTATAGGATTTATATTATATATTTTGTAAAGTTTCATAAAAAATATATATGTTATAAGTGGCATGGTTTTATATATTAATTTTCAAGCTTTAAAACTCTATTATACAAAGCTTTAAGTGATTTTTACAATCAAATATTTTAAAAATTTTGCTATGTATAACATACACCTACTATAAATATACTTATAACAACCAATAAAAATATAAAATATTTAGCTTGAATGCTTAAAAAAATAATAATTAAATTAAAAATTCTAATAATTTTGAAGATTATAAAAAGATAAAAGCTTGAGCTAGTTGTTACTAGCTCAAGTTATATATTAAGAGTGGTGGTTTATATTATTAAATTCATCTAAATGTGTTAAGTCTTTAGAAGCCGCATCAAATGCAACTGAACCTAGTTTTAGATTAATATAACCTTCTTGAACTTGTACTGGTTGAGCTATAGTTTCATTAAAGATATCTTTTTGAGTATCTAAAATATCTCCAACATTTACTTTAGTTTCGTCTTTAGCTTCAACTTTTTCTTCTTTAATAGTTGGAATACTAATTCCAGCATCATCTCCTAAAATTGCACTTGGGTTAAGGTTAATAAAGTTACCAGCGTTAATTTCAAAAGTATGACTAATTGCTGGTTCGCCAACTGGTTTGCACGCTACACAATCAAATACTTCATAATGATATGAGTTGCCTTTTTCACCTGTTAAGCCGATTTCAAATTTACCGCTATCCCAAATTGTAATATTTGTCCAGCTTTCAACCTTACCTGTAGCATCATTAACTAGATTTACTATTAATTCTGAACCTGGTTTTGCAGTTCCTGTAATAACTGGGCTTACGCTATCAGTTACATAACCATTAATTTTTTCAATAGCACTATTGCTATTTGCTTGATAGTAAATACCTTCATTGATTGTAATATGATTATTACTTACAACAACTTCACTTGGAACAACCACATCTACATTAGCATTGTTATCATTAGCTACTTCATCTTTAGCTGTATTTAGGTCAATTGTGAATGTAAATTCTTTAACAAGACCTGTTTTTAAGCTTGATAAATATACTTTATATGTTCCAACTTCCCAACCACTACCATCTACTCTGTTTGTTAAATCAGGAGTATATTTGAATGTTCCATCTGGTGCAGCTTGGAATTCTTTCATAATT
>NZ_JACGAX010000036.1:0-10035 GCF_020138145.1 Campylobacter sp. RM9334 | reverse complement strand
ACTGATAGTATTGTTCTAATCGCAGTTTATTTAAATATTTATTTTTATAGTGAATTTTTTTATAAAAATAATCATTATTGTCATTATGTTTTATAATATAATTATTAGACTCTATATCATAATCAAATATATAAAAATCTTTTTCATAAACTTTTTTTACAATATTGTATGTTTCAGCATCATAGTAATTTCTAAAGTCTTTATGTTCACTTTTATTGACCCATATCATATTTCTAGAAATATTTAGAATATTTAGTATTTTTTCAAAATCATTATTTAAATTTTCATAATATCCAACAAAATTAACTATTATTTCATCATGTTCATTGCATAAAAATTCACATTGTGGAATAAAGTGATAATATTTCAATATTTCTTGTTTTATATTTTCATTTTCTAAATCTTTTATAAATTCTTTAAAGTTATTGTATTTACTTAAATGTAATTTAGACCATTCTAAATCATTGCCTCCTGCTCCACCATTTTTTAAATAATGATATGCTGAACATATTCTATCATACGGATTTCTTACAAACCCAAATGAAAAGTATTGATAAAATTTTTCTTTGTTGTATTTTACATATTGTATCGCTTTTTTATGTCCTACAAGCCATTTATCTGTTTCAAATATAGCCCTTTCTATACTAGTACCTGCGACTTTTGGTACATGCACAAATATACATTTGTATTTGTCTTGAAAATCTTTAAACAATTCTATTTCCTTAAAATATTATCTTCTAAATATTTTACTATAATATTAACATTATAATCAATTTGATTAACACCAATTATAATTTCCGGTCTTTCTGGTTTTTCATAAGGACTTGTTATACCGGTAAAGTTTTGAAGTTCTCCGTTTCTTGCTTTTTTATATAACCCTTTTGGGTCTCTTTTTTCACAAATATCTAATGGGGTATCTATGAATATTTCTATAAATTCATTATCATCAACTAGACTTCTAGCAAAATCTCTATCTGATTTAAAAGGGGATATGAACGCACTTATAACTATAATTCCACTATCAACAAATAGCTTACACACTTCAGCTATTCGTCTTATGTTTTCAACTCTAGATTGTTCATCAAATCCTAAATCTTTATTCAAACCATGTCTTATATTATCTCCGTCAAGTAAATAAGTATGGTACCCTAATGTATGCAATTTTACCTCTAGAGCATTAGCTAATGTAGATTTTCCACTACCACTAAGCCCTGTTAACCATACTATGCAAGATTTTTGGTTTTTTAAAAATGCTCGTTTTTGTTTTGTTAAACTTTGGTTATGCCAAATTATATGATTATTATTCATTTATTATCCTAAAAATTAAAAAATATAGGAGTAGCTATTATTACTACACTAGAATATATTATAGAAATAATCCAACCTATTTTAAGAAAATCTTGTAGTTTATATCCGCAAATAGAGCTGACCATTAAGTGTGTTTGATAACTATGTGGAAATAAAAATGCAGCACTCGCACCATATGCAACTGCAAATATAAATGGAGTCGGATTGGCATCAAGAGCTATTGCAGAGCTATACGCTATAGGAAATGATAAAGCAGCCGCAGCATTATTTGTCATAATTTCTGTTAGTAGTAGTGTAAATAAATAAATACCTATAAAGCTTCCATATACTCCATAAGCCCCAAATATATGAGTTATTAATACACCTAAATCATCTGCTAATCCACTATTTACTAATACTTTTGTAATAGCTAATGATGAACCTATAATTATAAAAATATCAAAAGGAAATTGACGTTTAATTTCGTTTATAGTAATTATTTTAAAAAATACAAGTAAGCATAATAATATTAGCATTGCTTTTAATAATGATACCAACTCCAAAGCAGACAATGCAATTGAAAGTACAAAACCTAAAAATACTAAAATACTTTTTGCTTTACTTAATTTTTTATTTTGATTAATACTTGAAAGTATATGAAAATTTTTTGCTATATTATCTCTACTTTTGAAATCTTTTCCAACACTTAAAATAAGCCTATCGCCAACTTCTAATCTAGTATTTCCTATTTTTGATATATTTTGATTTCCTCGTTTGAAGGATATAATGCTTGCATTAAATTTTGTCCTAAAATTACTTTCTTTAACACTTTGACCAATAAGACTAGATTCTTGG
This sequence comes from Campylobacter sp. RM9334, assembly GCF_020138145.1. Taxonomy (NCBI): domain Bacteria; kingdom Pseudomonadati; phylum Campylobacterota; class Epsilonproteobacteria; order Campylobacterales; family Campylobacteraceae; genus Campylobacter; species Campylobacter sp. RM9334. The sequence continues at coordinate 7,893 of NZ_JACGAX010000036.1, read as the reverse complement.
CTAATAAGCACATCAACAAGTTCTAACTCATTTGATTGCACTGCTTCTTTACCTATATTAATACCTTTAAATTTATGTAACATATTAATATGTCTAATATCGCCACTAAAAATTAAAATATCATTTTCTTGTATTATTTCATCTCTACTAACTGGATTTATTATATAGTCGTTTCTTTGAATTTCAAATAAAAATAAATATTCAAGTTTTCTTAAACCATTATCTGCAATGCTTTTCCCAATTAAGTCACTATTGCTTAACACCTTAGCGCTAATTAGATGTTTTTCTTCTTTAGTATTTTCCATTTCATATTTTGGTAATAGTTTGTTAAAAATTATAATTCCTATTAAGCAAAATATAGAAATTAAAAATCCAACATAGAAAAAATCAAAAATTTTTAAGCTTGGTAGATTATTTTGCATAACAAATGAGTTGACTACTAAATTTGTTGATGTACCTACCAAGGTCATAGTACCACCTAAAATTGAAAAGTATGATAATGGTATTAGTAGTTTAGAAGGAGGTTGGAATTTATTATTTTTAATAGCACCCATAAAACTCGCAACTACAGCTGTATTGTTTAAAAAAGCTGAAATCCCCATACTTATTATCCCAAGCTTTAATAGCGAAAATAGATAGTTTTTATTTATTATAAGCTTTGACATATAATCTATTATTATACTTTTTTCTATAGCTATTGATACTAATAAAAGAATAATTAGTACAATTAAAGAATTGCTAGTATAAGATACTAGCCAAGAATTTAAATCTAAGTATCCAATAATATAATAAAATATAGCAAGAATACCAAATAATATAGAAGGTTTTATCTTACTAAATATTAGTGATAATATCAGTACTAAAATACTGCAACCTACAATAATTTTCATATTTCTTTACACTCCCACTCAGGATATTGAGTTCTAATGTATTTGTTTAATTCTATTTCTGCTTTAGTATATTGTTTACAATTGTTTGTAGTATTTAGTATTTTTTCAATCATACCAGCTGCTATAGTTTGATTTGTATATTTATCGATTAATATAAAAGAACCTAAAAATTTATTTTCTCTATAAATTTTAAGCGCTAACTTTTCTTCTAGATTAATTTGGCATAGTGCTATATCGTTTAGCATAATTTGATCATTTTGTATATTTTGCAATGTATTTATATCTTTTTTATATAAAATTTCTTGCACTTGTATAGTTGTTATATTATTTGCAATTTTTATATAATATCTTTGATCTAGCTCTAGCTTTTTATCACTCATCCATATGATTGTCGCTTGAAAGTTATTGGTTATTATTGCTTTATTGTTTAGGCTTGCGATTAGGTTGCCTCTAGAAATGTCTATTTCATCACCAGTAACAACTGTTACACTATCAAAACATCTTGCTTGTTTTTCTTCAAGCATAGTGTTAGCTTTAATTATTTTTTTTATAGTAGTTTTTTTATTAGAAGGTAGTATAACAACATTATCACCTTCATTAATGTTTCCGCTTATTATATTTCCACAAAATCCTCTAAAATTCAAGTTTGGTCTATTTACATATTGAACAGGAAATAAAAATTCATCATTATTTGTCTTATATATTTCTAAGTTATCTAATAATTTAAATAACGTATCGCCAGAGTACCATTGTATATTACTACTACTTGTAACAATATTATCTCCATTTAAAGCTGATATTGGTATGAAATTTATATTAATATCGTTGTTTAAATAAGGTATTATTAGTTGATAATCATTGTATATTTTTTTAAATATTTCTTGACTATAGTTTACTAAATCCATTTTGTTAACAGCTATTATAAATTGTTTTATACCCAATAAAGAAGCTATATAAGAATGCCTTTTGGTTTGTGGAAGTACACCTTTGCGTGCATCTATTAATATTATAGCAATATCTGCATTACTAGCTCCAGTAGCCATATTTTTTGTATATTGTTCATGTCCAGGAGTATCTGCAATTATAAATTTTCTTTTTATTGTGTTAAAATATCTATATGCAACATCAATTGTAATACCTTGTTCTCTTTCGCTTTCAAGTCCATCTACTAGTAGTGCAAAATCTATATTACCATTTTGTGTACCAATTTTTTTACTATCTTTAATTAAAGAATTTAGTTGATCTTCTAAAATCATTTGAGAATCATATAGCATCCTACCTATTAATGTTGATTTTCCATCATCAACACTACCGCAAGTAATAAACCTGCATAATTCTTTATCTTGAATTAAATTGTTGTCATTTGTCATTAAAAATACCCTTCTTGCTTTTTCTTTTCCATACTTGCTTTTTCATCAACATCTATCAATCTTCCTTGTCTTTCACTTGCATTTGATAACAATAGTTCTTGTATTATTTTTTCCACATTATCGGCTGTTGAATTAATAGCACCTGTTAGTGGATAGCATCCTAGCGTTCTAAATCTTACTATTTCTTCTTTTGCGTTTTTGACTAAATCAATGGGCATTCTATCATCATCAACTAGAATTTTAGTACCCATATATTGAGTAACTAGTCTAGGTTTAGCAAAATATAAACTAGGAATTTCTATATTTTCTAATAATATATAATTCCATATATCTAGCTCTGTCCAGTTGCTTAGAGGAAAAATTCTAAAAGATTCATTATTTTTATGCTTAGCATTATATATATTCCATAATTCTGGTCTTTGATTTTTTGGATCCCAACGATGGTTGTTATCTCTAAAAGAATATACTCTTTCTTTAGCACGAGATTTTTCTTCATCTCTTCTGGCTCCCCCAAATACTGCATCAAATTTATAAATATTTAGCATTTGTCTAAGAGCTTCTGTTTTAGCAATATCTGTATGCATTGATGAACCATGTATAAATGGGGATAAATTTAATTCATCTATTTTTGGATTTTGATATACTATCATCTGCATACCTAATTCTTTGGCTTTTTTATCTCTAAATTCTATCATTTCTTTAAATTTCCATTTTGTATCAACATGAACCAAAGGTATCGGTGGTATTGCTGGATAAAATGCCTTTTTTAACAAATGCAACATTACAGAACTATCTTTACCTACGCTATATAGCATAGCAGGGTTTTGAAATTCAGCTATTGCTTCCCTTATAATAAATATAGATTCAGCTTCCAACATTTTTAAATAGTTATTTTGCATAATTTATTACCTTTCTAAAGTTTAAATAAAAATATTTTTTTAATTTTTGTTATAATTTTATTTCCTAATACATATTGTTTTGGTAGTTTATTATTTGGTATTATATTTAAAGTTTTTAGGTTTAAGAAATATTTTTTTTGTCGTTTATAATTTCTATAGATACTAGTAAGATATTTTGGGATAAATATAAAACTAAGCTTATGGTTGTTTAGCCAATACAAATAAACCCCTAGCCTGTAAGATAAATGTAGTCTAATTTTTAACTCTATAGTTTTATTTATATTAAAGATATTTTTTAAATAGTTATTAATAAAAATTAATTTTTCAATATCTTCATTTTTGTATTTAAAAAATTTCATTAATAATATGGTTTGATTTATATAATAAGGTAACATAATTTTTGCCAACTCTTTATATTGTTTTCTTTGTTGAAAAAATTGCACTAGCTTATATGTCGTATCACAATACCCACTAAAATTATAATAATCTTTTGCCAAAGCTTTATCTTTAAATAAGAAATGATAATACTGCTTTATATGTTCGCTTATTTTTACTGCCTGATTATTAAAATTACATGAACTTCCATTTCTTACTCTATAATTGTAAAAAATTTTGTTGTAAATTTGAATATTATTAGATTCTAAAAAAAGAACAAGACCAAAATAGTGATCTTCCGCATAACCATTAGTAGGAAATTTAAGTTTTATTGCTTGCATTAGCTTAAAATCAATCATACCATCTACCATAAATGCAAACTGACATATTTTATTATCGATCATTAATTTAGCGAAATTCATAGAACTTATGGTTTGATTTTGGGTTATATTAAATCTTTTCATTCTATTCCAATTTGGTAATTCTCCGTGATAGTTTTTATCTGCAAACATTTTAAAATTAAACCATATTATTTCACAATTACCTATATTATCAATACATTCTTTAAAACAGTTATTTTCTATAGTATCATCACCATCAATAAACATAATATAATCTGTTTTTATATTTAAATATTCATTTGTAATATTATTTTCATTTGTATAAATATTTTTAATTGCAGACTTGTTTAATACTTTGAAGTATTTATCACTGATTTTTTTTACTTTTTTTGCTTCATATAACAAGTCAAGACCTAAATTCCTACTTTTGCTTTGACCTTCATTATTTTTATCAACCACTATAATTCTATTATCTTTATAGGCATAATGTTTGGCTATGTTTAGTGTATCATCCATACTGCCGTCGTTAATTAAAATTAAATTAAAATAAGGATAAGTTTGATTTAATATAGAGTCTATACACTCAGGTAAAAATTCTTGAATATTATATATTGGTATTATTACGCTGATTTGTTTTTTTGTATTATTAATAGTCTTATTATATGTCTTATTTACTTCGTTATATAATTTTTCCATGTGTGGTAGTACTTCAAATACTTTATCTTTTATAGATAATGGATCAATTTGGTAATTGTTTATTTCATTAGCCCATTTTATTAAAGGTTTGTAAAATATTTTAATAAATTTATGTTTAATATTTTCATCTATATTAAGTTTGTCTATTTCTTTATGTACCTCAATTGCTGTAATTGCCAATGAAGAATCTTTATAATATTGCTTTGCTGTTAATATGTTATTATTAAAGATATTATATAGATATGCTACTGATTTTGATAAATTGCTCACATCAATATTTTCATTATAGGCCATAATACTATTTGGTCTGATTCTGTAAATATATAATTTTTGATTTAAAATATATATATTATTTGATTGAACATATAGCATTTTTCCGTAGTAATGGTCTTCATGTATTATATTGTTTATAAACTCCAATTTGATATTTTTTATATATTCTAATGATACCATTCCATGTCTTCCAAACCAAAACATATTTTTATTATTGTCTTGTAATAGATCTAGCCATTCATTAGCAGTAATTTTATAACTCTTATTTATATTATACAATTCATGATGTGTTTTTTTATTTTGTGTTTCTATTCCATCATATAAAAATTCAAAATCAAACCACACAATATCATTATTATTAGCAACTTTTACACATTCTTCTATAGTATTTAATTTTATATAATCATCAGAGTCTAGAAATATTAAATAATCTACATTTTCATACTTTAACTTATTATTTTTATAAAAAATTTGTTTTATATTATGTTCATCTTGATTTTTAGTTTCATATATATATAACTTATCATCATATATATAATTTTTTAAATAATATTTTTGTAACAACCAATTAACACCAACATTTCTAGCATTTCCTAATCCACCATTTTCTTTATTTATTAGTACTATTCTATCATCAAGTTTTACAAATTCTTTGGCTATATTTAATGAGTTATTATCAGTGCTTCCATCATTAACTAATATAATGCTTAAATTTTTATGTGTTTGATTTATAACTGAGTTTATACATTCTTTTAAGTATTTTTCTACATTATATATTGGGATAATTACACCGACTTTAATATCATTATTATCCATTGTCATCCTTTAAAAATTTATAGTATATTTTTAAAATAAAATCTTGATTTAGCATTGATATATCTATTCTATTTAGTAATGTATTATTTATATCTATACTATTAATAAAATCATCTAGTCTAATAAGATTTCCATATTGATTTTTTCTTTGATTTTTTATATAAGGAAAATGATAATTATTCAATTCTGTTCTTATTATATTGTGATGCTTATTCAACCTAAGAATTTCAATAAGTTTATTGCCTACAAAGTCTTCAAAAATTAAATTATCATTTTTTATTAACCAATGATCAACAACATCTCTAAAAATAATATTGGTATTATATGTCTCTACAAATACAATGTCATCTTTGATTACAAAATTAATTCTTGGTATAGATACAACATCGTTATCATGTTTTATCAAATAAAACATGTTAAATAGTTTTTTACCATCATATATATGATCACAATCAATTTTTATCATCCATTCCCCTTTTGGTATATAACTTTTAACCCAATTATAATAAGTAGATAATTTATTATTATGTTTAGGGGGGGGTTCATACTGGTTGATATTTGATAAGGATATTTATACGCTTGAAAAGTTGGAAATTTTTTACAGAAATTTATTATAATTTCTTCACTTCCATCTGTGCAGTCATTATATCCTATTATACCTCTTTGTATAGCAGGTAAAATTGAATACAAACTTTCTTCCAATGTATTTTTTTCATTGCATACCCTAATAAAAGCCCAAGGGTTTAATGGAGATTTGGTATTTTTACTTCTTTGGTCTAGCTCGAAATAACCTTTATGTGTATTACTACTTTTATGATGATAATAATATATATCATTTGAATTCATAAGTTTTGTCCTTGTTTTTTAATTATTTTCATACCCTGAATATAGTCTTTATATTTAGTAGATAGTTTTAAATTATCTTGACTTATTTCTTTTATTAATTTTATAGTTATTTTTTGTTCTTTATAAAATATAAAGCAGAATATAAATTTAAGTATAGCTATTATATTTAATTTATTATTTTTTAAATCTTTCATATACTTACCTAGTTTATAAGCTTTTGTGCTATCTATAATTAAATCTATATCATTCATTAAATTATTTTGTTTATAGTTTTTTAACCATTTTATATCTTTTTTTAAATCTAAAATAACTTTATTTTTTGAAGAAATAATATCAAATATACATTCTTTTATGTTTGTATCTAAGGTTTTGTTTTCAGTACTTGTTATGTTTTTATATATAAATTTCTGATTATTATTAAAATAGATGTTTTCTAAATATTCATTATCTTTTTTATAATATTCTCTTACATTGTTTATTATTTGGTTGCTAAGTTTATAACTATGATTTTTATTTGTAAAATACTTATTAATAAATTTTAGTATATCACCTCTTAAGTGGTTTTGTTTAAAATTGGTAAATAATGGAATTTGTTTATTGATATATAATAGTAGGTCAACTCCGTATATATCAAGTGATTTATTGCTATTTTTATTTTTAATAAAAGCATTGTTGTTTTTTATATTTATTTTATCTAGAAAATCTGTTATTAAATCATTATCTTTAAAATATTTTTTATCAAAAATTGTTGCTGCTATATTCTCTTGTCCGAATACATCTTGCCAATTTTGAATAGTATTCTTATGGTCACAAATAAATTGAAAGTGTGTAATATTTTTTTTATATCCTTCTTCATATTCTAGTTTATAATTATCTTTTAGAGTAAAGTCAAAATCTTCATTTATCTCACTCCATTTTATAGCTTCTGAAAATAAAGAATTTATTAAATCTCCTTGCTCTCTAAGATAAACAATAATTTTAAATTTATTAATACCTAGTTGAATTAAAATTTTTTTTAACTTTTGAATTTCTTCCTTAGTATTTAACCTAGAGTGTATTAATTCTGACGTAAAAAGTATATTTGTTTTGCCCTTCAGCTCTAGTTTTAAATTATTAAATAGCGTAGTTTTATATTTGTTAAATTCCTCTTTATCTAATAGATTATTGGTTATTTTAAAAGAATCTATTTTATTATCATCATATGCCAATACCGCTAAAGGCCAGTGATTATATCCTAATGAATGTGGAATATATACCTGTTCTTGCAGTATTTTATGATTGTTATTGATAAAATCTTGTATTGTTGTAGAGCCAGTTTTTTCAGTACCTATATGCAAATATGCTTTCATTAGTTTGCCCTTTTTTGTATACATTAATATATTGAAAT
>NZ_JACGAX010000035.1:0-10853 GCF_020138145.1 Campylobacter sp. RM9334 | reverse complement strand
AAAATTTTTTAAAAAAAATTAAGAATTTAAAAAATCATTCTAAATTCTTAATTTTAAATTCTACTAGCGGTATTTAATTCATAAATACTCTGCTAGAAATACCCCCCCCCTATCTCGTGTAACATAGAGCGAACGCAATTTCTACCATCTTCTTTTGCTTTATATAAATAAGCATCAGCAGCTTTTAATACTGATTCAAAATCTCTATTATCAGCATTTCTACAAGCTACACCAATACTTGTGCTACCTTTCCAAATCACTTTTTTATGTTCGTCTAATACTTCTATACCATTTACTACTGCGTGTAAAGCATTTGCAATTGCTACTGCTTCATCTAAAGAATATTTTTGTAATATTACTAAAAATTCATCACCACCTAAACGGCAAAAGTGTATGCTATCTCTATCGTTATACTTATATTTATTACATAATTCATTAGTATCAAAAAAATATTTAACAGCATTTGAAAATTGTTTTAAAACCAAATCTCCTGCATGGTGTCCATAAGTATCATTAACTTCTTTAAACTTATCTAAATCTAATTGAATAATAGCACAGGTTGGGTCTTGATATTCATTCCATATATTATTTAATACAAACATAGCCTGTCGTCTATTAAACAATCCTGTTAATTCATCTGTAATTGATTTTTTCTTATTTTCTTGAATTTGTTCTTGCAGTTGTTTTTCTTTTTTATTAAGACTTGATTTAATATCTGCTTCAATTTCTAATAATTTCTCGTTTCTAATCTCATAAATTTTTAAAAGATTTGATAAGGTAATAGTTAGAATTTCTATATTTTTATCCATCTTTTCATTTATCATCTCAAATGCTCTTTGAGGACTATTACCAGCTTCTATAAATTTAATTTGTTTAGCTATTTTATAATCTTCTCCAACTATATGAAAAATCAGCCAATTTTTAACAAAATAAGCCAAGTTAATTGCAAGTTCTTTTTGATATACCATATCATCTTCACTATTTTGCTTTAACACTGCATCTCTCATCTTACCTAATTGTGATATACACTGCGAGTGAATATCTCTGTGGGTTTCTACATATTTTGTATATATAGCCATACTTTTCATATAATCTTCTTCATTTTTAAAATGCCAAGCAATATGACTTAAAACCACTTGAAATACAGATTCAAATTCTTTATAACCACTATTAGCTGCTTCAAATACTTGCTCTATTAATTCAAAGAACATTTTATGTTCTTCATCAACCACATCAATACCTATTTCTAATTCAGGCCCCCAGCCTTTTATATATTCTTGAATTGTTGCTTTTTTACTTTCACTACTCATATATTACTCTATTTCTTCCTGAATTTTTTGCTTTATATAACTTAGCATCAGCGTTTTTAAAGGCTTTTATTTTATCATCTTCTACCATTTCAACTCCAATACTAATAGTAACTTTTATAATTTTTTCATTAAATTTAAATATTTCTTTTTCTATATTTTCTCTTATATTATCTAATTTTGTTACACAATTTTTAAAGTCTTGATTTTTATATACGATTACAAATTCTTCTCCACCAAATCTATAAACTTTATCTACATTAGCTTTTAATATCTTAGCTACATTTTTTAATATAAAATCACCAGCATCATGACCATAAGTATCATTAACTTTTTTAAAAAAATCTATATCACATACCGCTATTACATCATTAGTAATAAGCCTAGTTCTATCATAAGCTCTTCTATTTAAAACTTGAGTTAAAGCATCAAAAAATGCTAATTTATACCCTTCAAGAAATATAGAAATTAAAAATATTAAAGAAGCAAATTCAAAAAACCCAACATCTGTTTTTTCAAGAGTTTTAAAAAACATAAATTCAAAATAAGCTCCAATATACGCAAAAATTAATGTTTTTTCAAAAAATATAAAAAATCTTAATATCAATAAATACACTAAAAATACTAGAAAAAACACTAAGCCTAAATCAGTGATAAAAGAATTTGAAAATAAAAATTTATTAGTAGAATTTAATGCAAAGCTAGTATTTTGAGATAAAAATATACCTAATACTATGTATAAAATAAAAACAAAACTAATAGGTAATAAGCATTTTATAGTATCATACTCTTTTTTTAAAGATACTAAAAGCGCAAAAGCAAAAGGCATAAACAAACTTACATAAATATGGGTTTGATAATTTGCTGAAAATAAATAAATCATTTTAGAACTTATTAATAAAATACATACCGATATTATGTTGTATTTTTTAAAGTAAAGTGCAATAATAAGTGCTAATATCTCTAAAATAAAAGTAGCACTAGGCAAAGAAATTATTAATTCACTTAAAAATGAGTTCATTGATTGTAGAGCCTTTTGTAAATTTTAAAGAAACGATTATATAAAAAAAGGATAAAAAATGGTAGAAATCAAATCTCTTACTATGAGATACCCTACGGGATTATTATTTGAAAATGTAAATTTAAGCTTAAAAAGAGGCGAAAAATATGGACTTATCGGTGCAAACGGGGCTGGAAAATCAACATTTTTAAAAATTATAGCAGGAGAACTTGAAGCAACTAGCGGAGAAGTTAGTTTTGAAAATGGCGTAAGATACGGCGTGTTAGAGCAAAATCAATTTGCGTATGAAGAATTTAGTTTAAAAGATGCAGTTTTATATGGAAACAAAAGACTTTATAATGCAGTAAAAGAAAAAGAAAATATATATGCAACTTGCACGGATTATACCGATGAAATAAATAATCGCTTAAGCGAACTTGAAATGATTTGTGCAGAAGAAGACCCAAATTATGAATACGATACTAGATGTGAAAAAATATTAAGCTCTTTAAATCTTCATAATTATGATGAACTTATGAAAAATGTTCAAACAAGTGATAAATTTAAAGTTCTAATCGCACAGGTATTATTTGCTAAACCTGATGTGTTATTTTTAGATGAGCCTACGAATAACCTTGATTTAGACGCTATTAATTGGCTAGAAAATGAACTAAAACGCCACGATGGAACAATGGTTGTAATTTCTCATGATAGATTTTTCTTAAATAGTATTTGCACAAGAATGCTTGATGTAGATTTCAAACAAATTCGTGAATTTGCAGGAAATTATGATGATTGGTATATGCAAAGCACACTTATTAAAAGACAAAAAGAAGCAAGTCTTGCTAAGAATTTAAAAGAAAAAGAAGCTTTAGAAAAATTTATAGCTCGTTTTAGCGCAAATGCTTCTAAAGCAAGACAAGCAACAAGTCGTGCAAAAAACTTAGCAAAACTTGATGTAAGCGAAATAGAGATTTCAAGTAGGCGTGACCCATCAATTTTATTTAGATGTAATAGAGAAATTGGTAATGAAGTTTTAGAGCTAAACAATATAAGTAAGGCTTATGATAAGCAACTATTTAAAAACTTAAATCTTAAAGTAAATAAAGGCGATAAAATAGCAATAATTGGAGCAAGTGGAGCTGGAAAAAGCACACTAGCAAAGATTATAATGAATGAAATTTCTCCTGATAATGGAGAGGTAAAAATGGGTGCTACAATTGAACCTAGTTACTTCCCACAAGATACCTCAAGTAAAATTTGTGAAAATTTGAAACTATATGACTATTTAATTAGCGAAAAACATAAAGATATTGATGAAATTCGCAAATGCTTAGGTAGAATGCTCTTTAGCGGAACCGATCAAGAAAAAATGGCAAAAGATTTAAGCGGTGGTGAAAAGCACAGGTTGATGTTGAGTAAAATTATGCTTGAAAGGGGTAATTTTATCTTACTTGATGAGCCAAATAACCATCTTGACCTTGAAGCTATTATTTCTCTTGGTGAAGCACTTTATGAATACGATGGAGTAGCAATTTGTATAAGCCACGATAGGGAATTAATCAATTCTTATGCAAATAGAATTTGGTATTTAAACAATGGTGAGCTTATTGATTTTGTTGGCACGTATGAAGAGTTTTTATTAAAATATGGGGAGAGCAAATGACATTTAAGGTGGAGTATTCGGCAGGTTTTGGTAATTTTAGTCAAAATCATATGGGTTTTGGGCCTACTATTTATATTGAAGAAATTATTAACTATGAGAGCAATAAGGATTATTTTGATTATGTTGATTTCTTTTTAAAGTATTCAAAAAAAGATGATACATTCTTTCAAATTAAATTACTTGAAGATAGAGAATTAAGTGAAAATGAAAAATTGTCTAAGAAAAAGTATTTAATGCTAAGAGATGCGATGTGTGAATGGGCTAAAAACAACACTCAAGATGAAGAGATAGAATTAGAAAAAAATTATCATCAAGGAGATTAAAAATCTCCTTTCGCTTAATTTAAATTCTAAAAAAATAATATTAAGTTTTATACACAAAATATCTAATAATGATTACTATGCAATATTCTTATATAAATAATTACAATAATTCAAACTTTAGCATTATAAAATCTAAGTTGATTGTAAAATATTACTAGAAAATTATGTTTTTATATTTTAATTTTTATACTTATTTAATTTCAATATCTAATTTTGTTTGTGATTATTCCAAAAAATATACCATTGGCATTTAATAATAAAACTACAACATTTATGAATATGGTTAAAAATACTACTTAAATAATTAGCGAAAAAATATAAAGTGGTACGCTAGGTAGGAGTTGAAAAAGCCTATAAAATAGGGCTTAAAAATTGAATGTTCCCAAAATTGTTCCCAAAAATATTTTTTTTGATGATTTTAATAATTTTGATGAGGTAAATTAAAAATCACAAGTAGATTATATCTTTTTTATTGCTTAAAGTAAGCTAAAATAATTTAAATAATTGCTTGTTCTTATTCAAAATGCTTAAAATCTTTAATAATTTAGGTCAAACTTATATATTTTGCTACTTAGTTGTATTTATGGAATTAAACTAATTTAATATATTTTTGTAGTTTTATTTGACTTTTTAGATAAAAAAATAAGTTTTTTGATAAAAATTATATTGATTTTTTTTGCTTATTAACTTTTATTAACTACTTCTTTTACATTCTTTTACATTCTTTTACATTCTTTTCCATAGGTAAAAAAATTGGCATATAATCATTTAAGGCTTTTATTTAGTCCCTAATTGGTCGCTAATTTGCATAAAAATTCCCAATTTATTAAAATTACAACGAAAAAGAAAAAAAGGCTATAAAAAAAATTCAATGAAGTTTCTTTTTTCTTATTTGTCATACAAATAACAACTATTTGTTAGCTAAAGTTCAAAAAAAGATGAAAGGAGTAAGAGCAATGTAAAAACAATTTTTAAAAGTTGAAAGAAAAAAGCCAAAAGATAACGGCAATTATCTTAAGGCTTAGGTGGTAAAAACCACGCTAATTTTTGCCAAAACTAGCGTAAAAATCTTACCACCCTTTCATAAATATTCCAAAGTTCAAAGGTGCTTTAAAAAGCTAGATATTTATTAAAGGGGCAACTATGCACTATAAACAACGATTTTTTAATATTCACAAATCAGAGAAAGCCGTGGGACTTACCAAAAAGAACTTATGGCTATTTGTGAGAAACAACGAGCTAAATTACATCAAGCTAGGACATAGCTTAGTATTTATTCCACTTGATGAAATAAACGCACTTAAGCACATTTATAGCTTAAAAAAACACTACAAAAAGCAAGACAAAATAAAAGCATTAAATCAATATTATTTAGAAAAGGGGTTAGGAATGGATTATATTAAAGATTTACCGGAGTTATTAGGCACCAAAGACTTATGCCAATTATTCGGAATTGCACCAGTTACTATACATAGAAGAATTATCAACGGCGAATTAAAAGCCTATAAGCTAGGAAGTAGTAGAAGAAATTATTTTAACGCGATGAGGTAATGGCACTAATTCAAGCTAGAAAGGTGCAAGAATGAAAAGGGCATTAACTTATAGGACATTATGGAATATTTGCTTAGGCGATATTCCAAGAAGTATTTTTTATAAGACAGGCACCTCATCGGCGAATATTAAAATAATAAGAACCAAAGCTTTTATGTTAGGGCATAAGCACTACATACAAACGCCTAAAATGATAAAAAAAGGGCTTAAGTTTCATCTACCTAGTAAAATGTATAACAAGCTAAAAAGCGATAAGAAAACGCTAAGAACTATCATTATGCTTATTACTAATTTACAGCTAGGAGATGAAAGGGTTATAAGAAGTGTTTTATCAATGTTAAGGGGGCTATAATGCAAAACATCACAGCCCTTGCCGATGATTTTCTAAAACGCTTAAATTCTAGTACATCTTTAGACAACATCAAGCAAGAATTAGAAAAAAAGTATAAAGATAAAGATAAAATTAACTTAGAAAATCAAATAATAAGTATTGAATTAACGCTTTTTAGTTTTCAAATACTAAATCCTAATTTGTTAAAAGATTTTGATAATTTTACGAACCTTGCCATTAATCAAGCCCACGATGAACTTATAAATATATACAAATGGAAAAGTGAGCCAAGTATAAATGATTTATGTATAACTTTAAGTCAAATTAATGAAGTAATAAATGAAAGTATCAAGCCTATTATTAGCATAATTAGAAAAGACAAAATAACACTAGAAACTTACGAGAGCTTAAAGCATTTGCATAGCCTAAAGGTTGCTACATATAGTGCTAAAAACTTGTTTTTAAATGCATACACTAGCGATATAACACCAAGTTTTTTAAATGAGTTTAAAACTAAATTAGATGATTTAGGGCAAAATCTCACGCCTAGCATAGACACTAAACAACTTTTAATAACATCTAAAGACTTTTTGACTAATCGCAATAATGTAGAAGTTCTACAAACTAATTTTAATTATCTTAATAAGTCTTTAGGTGGTGGATTTAGGACAAAATGCCTTTATACTCTATGTGGAGAAAGTGGGAAAGGCAAGACAACCCTAGCTATTCAATTAATTAGCGATTTTGCAAAGCAAGGAGTAAAAAGCGTATTTATTAGCCTTGAAATGGATAAGGCAGAGCTAATTTGTAGAATAATGGCAAACTTGACCGGAATTACTTATTTAAGACTTGATAAGTACCAACGCAATGAATTAAGATTTAGTAATGATGAAATAACAAAAATTAATAATGTAGATGAATACATAAAAAATATTCTAGTGCTAGAAAATAGCGAACTTGCAGAGCTAACACAATTAAAAAACGCCATTAAATGCTTAGTTATAAACGGCTATAAGTTTTTTGTAATTGACACTAAAGACCATTTAATTAATTCGCAAGGCAAAGGCGAAAGCTATGAAATGCATACACAAATAGCTAAAAGCTTAAAAGAGTTAGTAAAAGAGCAAGATATAAGCATTTTGTTATTATCTCAAGCTAATAGAAGTATTCAAAATCTTAAAAAAGATGAATTGCCAAATAGAACGCACATATCACAAAGCCTAGGCACATACGCTCAAAGCGATGGGGTAAGCTTTATTTATACAGAGTCAGAGAGTAAAACGCTAGTCTTATATACAGATAAAAGCAGATATGCACCTAAAAGCGATGAGGTGCAAATGATAGAAATTGATAACGAGTGCTTAAGGGTAAGAGAGATTAATACACTTACTCATTCAGTAGAACATATAGGGTAAGGGGCTAATATGTTTTGCATTACATCAGCACAAAAAAACATATTAGAATATGAATTCGCTAAGTATATTATGCAAGAACTAGAGCAAATCATCGCTAGTAACGAGCATACATCAAAAGCACAAGCAAGTAATTATCAAGATTATTTAAAGCAAGTACAAATAATGAACCAAGATAAAACCTTTATTGTAAATTATAGTGGGGTGCAATCAATGGGCTTTTTTTATTTGCTTAGTGCTTTTATATTTGAACCAAATCTTAAAAAAGAACTTATTATAAGTCATAAATCAATCCTAGCAACATACGGCGAAAGAATAGACCTACCTCATCTACTAAATGGGTTTTTCATCTCTATTGATAGCCCAAACAGATACGAAACATTAAAAAGCAATCTAGCAGATAATGAGAGTTTAAGGGTATTAGACTTTTGTAAAAGACATTTTGAATTTTACATCAAATGCACTCCAACCAAAGAGCAATCAGACAAAGCCGAACAAATGGGAATGACAAGCACAAGCGAACATTTAGAATTAATTGTAAGTGTTTTAATTGATGAATTAAAAGCTAATTTAGACCAAATGCAAAGGCAAGAAAAGGCAGAAGAGCAAAGACAAAAACGAGCAGAGCAAAACAAAGCTATAAGAGAGCAAATAAAAAAAGAAAGGATAATAAATGAGCGAACAAGTTAAGACATTTATCAGAGTGCATTATTCATTAATAGACAAATATGGCTTAAATGATGGAGTGATTTTAAGCTTTTTGTTATCTAGCAATATAAGAAAGGGGACTTATATTTCAAAGGTTCTAAATATTACAGAGCCTAGTATTTGTAATAAACTAAAGCATTACAAAAGCTTAGGGCTTATTGATGATAAAAACATTCCCACCCAAATCCTAAAAGATGAGGTAAAAGGTAGTTATCATTTAATGCTATTTAATGAACTAGTAAAAGAGCATAAAATACTAAAAGCTTTTATTATAAGCTATATAATAAGCACGGTAGCTACAAAAAACCTAAGGCATAAAGCAAAGCTTAGAAGTTATCAAAATATAGCCAAAGTATCTAACACTAGCTTAACGCAGATTAAAGCCAAAAGTAAAGAGCTAATAATAACACAACTTTTAGCACTAGTTGAAAACAAAGAGCCAAATATAAAGCAAAACAAAATCTTAGGCATAAACTTAGAACTAGCTTACAAGTATAATCCTAATTTAAAGCAAGGCAAATAAACGCCTTGCTAATTCCGAATTCAAATTCTTTTTTACCTATCACTTTTTTTAATCTTTTGCTATCACTTTTTTTAATAAAATTGGCTTTACATATCACTTTTTTTAATAAAACAGCACTTAGCTAACACTTTTTTTAATCTTTTGCTATCACTTTTTTTAATCAGTAATATTATTGCAAGAATAAAAAATCCCTAAAGGGATTTTTTTTATTCTATTGCAGATTAAGATTTAAAGCAAACGGCTTTAACGCTTACGCTTAGCCGTTGCTTATTCTTAGCAGATTATTCACAATCCTTACAAAGCGATAAAATACAAACATTAATGGATTTATATTGACTTTAAAAGATTTTTGATTTTAGGGGCATTTATGAGCGTTTAAAAGACATATAAGCTTATGCTTCATTATCGCTTTCTAGTTCTAAAACTTTATTTTTAATTTCATCATACTTTTTAGCTTTAATATGATTTTCTAGCAAAAACTTAATAAAGCTAGGATAAGGAGCACGATAACCCCAATTATTAATCGTTGCATAAGGTATCCCACTAATTTCAGCTAATTGTTTTTTGTTTAAATTAGCTAACTTCATAAGCTTTAAAAACTCATCTTTAGTAATAGTTTCATTCATTTTATATCCTTTCAAGTGCCAAATAATAGCATAAAGCTAATTAAAAGTAAAATATTATTAGCTAAACGCTAAAGGCTTTAAGCTTAAATTAATAGTTATATGCTAATATTTTTTTAAAATAAATTAGCATTAAACTAACTTATGAAATTAACAAGAAAGGAAAAACAATGAGTAAAGAATTAAAGAGCTTTAAGCTTACAGAGGGAGACAGCGAAAACCAACCACTACTATGCCCTAATGATACAATTTATTATGAGCCTATTAGCAAAATAACGCACGATATGGCTTATAAGTTTGTGGTAATTCAAGTAGGTAATAACAAAGAAATAAGACGCCTTGAGCCTTTTACATTCAGCAAAAAGGATACGGATATTTATAAACTTAATGTTACTTGTCCGGACAAAGATAAAGAATTGGAGCAATTATGCGAGTATTCAATGCCTTTTATTGTATTAGAAAAATCCGGCCTAATAGTTGGAGTAGTAAAGGAGATTAAAAGAAATATTTATAATCCGGAGTATTTAGAACTTCATAAACATTACACCAAGATATTTAAGGAAAAACAATGAAACACATCTACAAATATAATCAAGGCTTTTTAAAAGCATTCGGTTATAAGGTGCTAAAGTATGGTGATGAGATGCTACAAGTTAGCGATAAAAGATTTATCTATACGGCAAAAAGAAATGAAATTGCAATAAAAGGAAAAACCACAAGAGCGAAAGAATATTTAGAAAGAAACTTCGTAAAGATTTATTACAGATTTAACGCATTTTTAGAGTTGAATAACTTAGATAATAAGAAAGTTTATCCACAAACTTTACAAGCTTTATTAATGGCAATTTAAGGAGAGAGCAATGGAAAAAATATTACATTCATTTATCGTAAAAGATGATTTAAACGAACCACTAATTTTACAAGGCGATAGAGTATATTATACACCTTTCAAGGACTTCAAAGGCGATTTTAAAGAGCTTAACGGTAAGTTCTTAGCAATTGAGCTTAATGGCGAAAAAAGTGTAAGGCGTGTAAGTTTTGATGATGAGCTACAAGAATGGAGCGAAATAATGGACGGACAACCTATACCATACACGCTAGAAACCACAAATTACACAAGGCAAGGAAGACAAAAACAAATACACGAATTAAGCCTAACGGAAGAAATAATTCAAAAATCTAATATTGTTTTAGGTGTGGTAGATAGCTTAGAAAGACAAATTAGCAGTGTAAGTTTTGAAAGTTTTCAAGAAGATTATAACACAGCGATAAACTCATATTACCAAAAGGCGAAAAAATGAGAAGAAAAAGCATAAACGCCTACTAGCTAAAGCACATAGTATAAAATGCCGTAAAAGGCGAATAAATGGGCTTTTGTTAGCTTATATGTATTTAAGATTTAATGGCTA
>NZ_JACGAX010000034.1:0-11344 GCF_020138145.1 Campylobacter sp. RM9334 | reverse complement strand
ATAATACAAAATGGTACAGCTTGCCAAAGAATTAAAAACCATCTCGCTTATAAATTAGGTACATGTGCAATAAACACTAATAAAGTAAAATTAATTCTATTACCTTTAAAAATATTAATAATATATTTAAATCATATATTAGAAAATAAAAATTATATAAAACAACCTAAATTATATGAATACAATGATTATATAGATGCATCAAAGCTAAAGCAAACTTATGCTTATAAGTTAGGAGAATTATTAATACAATCATTTTCTAATTGGTATAAATTAAGCATATTTATATTGCCTTTAAAAATAAAACAATTAAAACAAGATTTTAAACCAAAACAAGTTAGGAAAGAATGATAGCTATAGATGAAATAATAAATATTGCTTTAAATGCTGGTAGATATGCGCTAGATATTTTTAATAATGATTTTAATATATATTATAAAAATGATAAAAGTCCATTAACTGAAGCTGATTTAGTTGTAAATAATTACATATGCAAATCGCTTACAAAATACAACATACCAATTATCTCAGAGGAAAACAAAAATATACAATATAGTGTAAGGAAAAATTGGGAATACTGTTGGCTAATAGATCCTATTGATGGAACAAAAGAATTTATAAATAAAAACAAAGAATGGACAATAAATATAGCATTAATACATAACGGCCAACCTATTTTAGGAGTTGTATATGCACCTGCATTGAAATTATTATATAATGCACAACAAAATAAAGGTGCATATAAGAATAATGTAAAATTACCATTAGAACTAAATAAAAATACTTATAAAATAGTAGCAAGCAAATCTCATTTGAACGATGAAACGAAATATTTTATTGATAATATAAAAACAAATCTAGATAAAGAATTTATATCAATAGGTAGTTCCCTAAAGCTATGTTTGGTAGCCTCAGGTGAAGCTGATTGTTATCCTAGATTAGCTCCTACAATGGAATGGGATACGGCAGCTGCACATATTATTGTAAGTGAATCTGGAAAAAATGTATATAATTACCATACTTTAAAACCTTTAAAGTACAATAAAGAGAATCTATTAAACCCGTATTTTGTTGCGAAATAGATATTTTAAAAATTTAAGGAGAGGATATGATAATATATTTATACATATCGAAATATTTAACATGAAAAACCTAATTGTGGATTTAGATGGGACAATAGCTATAAATTCTAATTGCAGCTATGAAAATAAACCAATCAATAAAGAGATGTTAAAAAAATTAATTGAATATAAAAAAATGGGATTTAAAATAATTATTAATACAAGCAGAAATATGAATACATACAAAGGAAATATAGGTAAAATCAATATTAATACTTTACCAAAAATCATAGAATGGCTCAATAAATATAATGTCCCATATGATGAAATAATTATTGGAAAACCTTGGTGTGGAGAAGAAGGATTTTATATAGATGATAAAGCTATTAGACCTAGTGAATTTATATCTAAAAGTTATGAAGAAATAAAAGAATTATTAAATACCCATTCTTCTAATATAGATATAGTGGGGGGGGGTATAAATGATTATCATAACCTCTGCTCGTTATGTAAATCCGGAACTAGAAACAGAATTTGGAAAAGTACCACCATCGTTTCTACCAATAGGCGGAAAAAAATTATATGAATACCAATCTTCATTATTTAAAAATATAAATGATAAAATTATACTAACTATACCAAAAAGTTACGAACTAAATAAATACGATAACCTAAAATTAAAAGAACTTAAAATAAATATTCTAAGACTAGATGAAAACTTAACATTAGGGCAATCATTATCTCAGGCAATTTGTTTAAATTTAACTAATACAAATTTAAAAAAAGGTTTAAAAATTTTACATGGTGATACATTTTTTAAAAATTTAAACTTTTTAGATAATAGTATAGGAGTATCAAGAAGCAATAATAATTATAATTGGACTTATCTACTTAAAGATACAAAGCCTATATTCCATATAAAAAATAATCAAGAATTGAATACTAAAGATATACTCAATGGTTTTTTTGAAGTTCAAAACATAAATTATTTTTTAAAATGCCTAATTGAATGCGATTATGATTTTAAACAAACACTATTAAATTATTCAAAAAAATATAATTTTAATTTAAACACAAATCAAACTTGGCTTGATTGTGGTATTGCGACAAATTATTTTAATACCAAAAAGACTATAACCACAGAAAGAGCATTTAATTCCTTAAAAATCATCAATGGTTATGTATGTAAAAGTTCTTCTATGGATAATAGGATAAAAGCAGAACAAAATTGGTTTGGCTCTTTACCAAAGGAATTGTCTTTATATATACCTCATTTTTATTTAGAAAATAATAAATACTATACAGAGTATCTTTATTTAAATACATTATCAGAGCTTTATGTTTTTGGAAAAATCAACAAAATTACTTGGGAAAGAATATTTTTAAGTTTAAAAAATTTTCTAACTATATTACATAGTCATAAAACAAAAGAAGCAGTTAGCTATGATTATAAATTCAAAACACAACAAAGATTAAAAGAATTCTCTAAAGAAGCTAACTTTAACATTGATAAAAACATTATTTTTAATCAAAAAATTAATACTAGTATAAATGAAATTATAAAGGACATTGATAGTAATCTTATAGAGCAAAAACAAAATAGTTTTATTCACGGAGACTTTTGTTTTAGCAATATTTTATATGATTTTAAATCTGCTTCTATAAAAACAATTGATCCTAGAGGAATGGATTTCAAAAACAACATAACACCATACGGAAATAGTTCGTATGATTATGCTAAGTTATTTCATTCAATTATTGGACTATATGATTTTATAATTGCAAAACACTATAAATTAAAATTTAAAAACACAAATGACAATTACATAATAGATTTTAGTTTATATAAAAATAAAAGTATTGATGAAATACAAAGTAAATTTTTAGAAATTTTTCAAAATACTTTTAATATAAAAGAGATTTATATTATAACAATTCATCTTTTTTTATCAATGCTTCCGCTTCACAGCGATGATTTAAAAAAACAATATGCCTTACTTGCAAACGCAATAAGATTATATATAGAATTTAAGGAATTATAATGACAATAATATTTCCAATGGCAGGACTTAGTAGTAGATTTTTTAAAGCAGGATATAAAATACCAAAATATATGCTTCTTATAAATAACAATACTTTATTTTATGAAATAATAAGTGGCTTTAATAAGTATTTTAATGGCTGTAATTTTTTATTTATTTGTAAAAAAGATTATAGCACTAAAGATTTTATTATTAAAGAATGTAAAAAGTTAAATTTAAAAACTCATATGATTATTGAACTAGATTTTGATACTTTAGGTCAAGCGCATACCGTATACTTAGGTTTAGAAAAATCTAATATAAAAGATGATATTTTAATTTTTAATATAGATACAATTAGACCTAATTTTCAATTACCAAATGAAGAATTTTTAGCTAATTGTGATGGCTATTTAGAAGTTTTTGAAGCAGATGGAGATAATTGGTCGTTTATTCTACCTGGCACTGATAACTTAGTCTTAAAGACAACAGAAAAAGAACGCATATCATCTTTATGTAGTAGTGGGCTTTATTATTTTAAAAACTCAAACGATTTTATAACAATTTTTCAAACAATGTTAGCAAATAATGAAACTTCAAAAAATGAATATTATATAGCACCTATGTATAACTATCTTATAAAAGATAAAAAAGTAATTAAATACTACCAGATAAAACAAAACGAAATTATCCCCTGTGGAACACCTAATGAATATGAAATGATAATAAAAAAGGAACAAAATGTTAAATATTATAATTTATGCATATGAACTTAGTTCAATAATTAGCAAAGTAAAATATGAAAATACAAAACCTTGTATTAATATATCTAGTGAGGAAATAATAATTAAAATTATAAAAAATCTAGAAATTTCCAATGCTAAATACATTATAATTCTACAACAAAAATATGCCAATCAATTTAGAATAGCTTTAAAAAAAATACAAACAGAATTGAATGCAGAATTTATTCTAACTGATTCTATTGTAAAATACGCATACTGCACTACTTTAAAGATAAAAGATGATGATGAATTATTACTAGTAAATTCCAATCAAATAATTAATTTAAATCTCAATGATTTTATAGATAATGCAAAAAAACTTAGACTTGATGGTTCATTTATAACCATAAAAGATTTAAATAACAATTCAAGATTATCTTTAAATAAAATTAAAAATAAATTAGTAAATATTATTAGTCAAAAACAAATAATAAATGAAAATATAGATATAGATATTTACTATTTTAAAAATGCTAAGTATTTTACAAAAAATGCTATAGACATAATAAAAACAAATAATAAAATAAGTGATAAACTACTTATAATATCAATTTTTAATCATTTAATGAAAGAGAATAAAAATATTAAGAGCTATAAAATACAAAAAACTGAATATATAGCATTAAAAACATCTAAGGATTTAAATCAATATTTAAAACTTGATAGGTTTATTATTGAAAAATATATTAATAACTATGAATTTAATCTGCTAAATACATACATATTATCAAAACTATTAAATAAACAAGCAAGTTTTGATTTTTTAAAATATGCATTTTTAAGTGCACAATTTAAATTATTTTTTCAAATTTATAATATAATCAATAACACATCTTACATTCTTACTATTGATTGCTTAAAATCAGATGGCCTAGAATTATTAAAAGAATTTACAGCCAATAATAAAAAACAACTTAAAATTCTTAAAGAATATTTTGAATACTTTAGTAATTATTTTAATAATAGTATTAATATTGATAAGCAAAAAATAGAAATAGATTTTAATGACTTTATTATAATAGGTTGTTACATATTAAAAACAAGTAATAATAATTTAAAAGCAGAGTGTGTAAAAAATATTGTTCCTTTTTTAAAGAAGGCAAACACCTTATTTACTCAAGTTTTATCTATTGTATTAATAGAATATTTTATTTTAAGAAATGAAGAAGAAAAAGAAAAATTTTTTGGAGATGTAATTTCATATGGCAATTTTATAAATATATTATTGCAAGATAATTATCAAAAATCATATTTAAAATTTATACAATATAACGAATTAACAAGTAGATATTATACGCAAAAATATAAATATTTAAGAAAAAAACGTTATGCAGTATGTCTATATGGTATGTTAAGAGGTGATGGATGGACTAAAAGCATAGAAAAAATAATTGCTGATATTAGCAAATACTTCGAAGCTGATTTTTTCTTATTTGCTTGGGACGAATGTCAAATTTGGGCAAATTGTAGCCCTTGGATTAACTGGGCTAATAGATTTTTTATACCTCAAGTATTTCAAAAAATACCAAAGTGCATAGCTTCAACTAAAGATTTTAAGACTTTGCTACCATTAACATCTGAATGTTTTTTAAAAAACGATATAAAAAGAAAAATAACAAAAGAAGAAATTAATAACTTACTAATCAATAATCCAAAAATAAAACTAAGTAATTTTGAAAAACAACCAAATCATATAAAAAAACTATTTGTTGCAAATTTATATTATGGGCAACTGGCTAGTTTTAATTTGTTAAAAAAATATGAAAAGCAAAGCAATATTGAATACGATATAGTAATGCTTTGTCGCAATGACTTAGAAATAATTAATATAAACATGGATATTGTTAATCAGCTTAAAGTAGGAGAAATCTCAGATGAACAACAATATTATGGATTAGGAAGCACACATTTATTAGGACACAGAAGTGCTATTAATGAATATGTAAAATTTTATGAAGATTTTATGCATAATCATATTTGCAGTCAAGATTTTAATTATGGAAATCATCATAATTTATTAATGTACTCACAAATAAAAAAAATAAAATACAAGCCAAAAGCTTTAAAAGATAGTTTATTTTTTAGAAATATTATATTTAACTTAAAATTGCCCCATTTTAATAAATATCTAGAACAAGACTTAAATAATTCAAATATTAATATTGAAGAAAAAGAACAAATTAATTCTTTTTTTAAGCTATTAAGTAAATATTATGACTTTTCTTAGCAAATAACAATATTGGGTATAAAAACTTTATTAATATAAGGTTTTTATAATCTCATATGCATTACCACATATCATACCAAAACCATTTTTATTATAATTAAAATATCCTTGTGAATATGTATGGTTATAATATTCTTCTTCGCTAAATTGAAAATATATAATTTTCTTTTTAAGTAATGCAAAATCAAAAGCTATTGATGAATAATCCGTTATTAAAATACTAGCTTTGCATAAATATTCTTGAATATCAATATCTTGCATATTTACAACTTCTACAAAAGAAGACAATTTAAAATCATCTAAATATTCAAGCATTGCAAAATGTGGCATAAAAACTACTTTATATCCATTATTTTTACACAATTCTTCCAATTCTTTACCGGTTAAAAGTTCTTTATAATTTTGATAATATAAACTAGTATAAAATTTATCATTTTTCTTTCTTTTATATGTTTGTTTATCAATTTTATCTGCCAAATACTCTCTCCAAGTAGGAAAAATCAAAATCATCTTTTCTTGTTTAATCGCCCTACTTTTTTCTATAAGTTTTTCAAATCTAGGCATGCCAGTAAGCACAACTTCTTTTGAACTTAGCTTATAATCAGAATAATCACTAACAATAGAATTATATTCATCAGTTGTGCTTGTAATTATTAGCGAAATATCTTTAGAATTAAGCCAGTTTGATATATTATCCTTAGTTACTCCATGTTGTAAAAATATATAATCTTTATTAAATAAAGTATATTTACCAATACCTTTTAATAAATAATTATCAGTATGTGAGCTTATAATCTTTCTAGCTTTAAACAATTGTATTTTAAACCAAATTCCAGAACTAGATACTACATTAAAATTCTTGTTTTTTAATCTTATATAATCAGATGAGTTCTTGTCTATGACAAAGGCAATTTTTTGTTCTGGATGATTTTTTTGAATATATTCATAAAGATACTCTGCATTATCATTTGCTTTATACTTCCTATCAGCAAATAACCATAATTCATGTTTTTTATATCCTAAATGATATCGTATTTTTTGATATATAGCTTCATTTATTTGGATATTTTCACTAAAGCTTTTATTATTTATATATTCCATAAATTCAAAATTATCTGATTTTATCGTTGTATCATACTGAATACCCAATTGTAAAAAATACTTGATTTTATAATAACTTTTATCTTTTTTAACCAATTTTTGATTATCTAACACTACTTCTATATTTTTTATATACCCTACTTCTTTAAGATATATAATTTTCTTATAAATAACAAATTCATCTAATAAATTAATTTGTTGAATTTTAATCAAATCTATATTACGTTTTTTATTGTTTATAAAAATTTCTAGTTTATCTTCTTTTATAACAGAATAATAACTTATTCTTAAATATTTTTTTGTGTATTTTTCTAAAACACAAGCATTTGTATATTCTAAATAATTTTTATATTTTTTTAAAACTCCTAATAATAAATAATTGTTTCTTAATAAAAAAGAATTCTTAATCACATCAACATCTAAATATTCAAATATATCTATTAGTATATTTTCAAGATATTTTTTTTCTTCATTAGCTAAACTAATAACTTTTAAATAATTTTCAATTAGCTCCTTTATCATCCAATAAACATCATAAATAATAGTCTGCTGTATAAAATTAGGGATATACCCTAACTCATTTTGTGTATATTCAAGTAAAGCTAAGTATCCACGAGATGAAACATCTAAAAAATATCTTTTATCTTTTAATTTTTTATCAAGCGTAGAATTACCATCAACTCTTTTTCTATAAAAATATCTAGCATTTTCAATAAATATTGCATCTTTTTCTAAATTATCCAATAAATACTCATTTATAAATTTAGCATCTTCAAAACAAGGTTTTAAATCTTCATCAAATTTAAATTCTTTTATTAATTCAATTTTTATAATTGCACTAGCAGCTGAAAGTTGAATATTCTTACCCAAATCCTTAATTTTAATTGATTTTTTATTTTTATATTTATAATTTAGTGGGTGATTATCCTTATAAAAATTATCTTTTTCATGGTAAAAAATAATATTTGAACTTACCATTGCTAAATTATTGTTTTTTGATATTTCTATATCTATATTTTTAAAATAGTCTTTATCTAAAAAATCATCAGGGTCTGTAAAAGTTACCCAAGGAGTTTTAACGTATTTTAGTCCAAGATTTCTAGCACTTGCTTGTCCGCCATTTTCTTTATAAAGTAATATTATATTTTCAGGGTATAGTTTTTGATACCTTTTAATAATATTAGCTGAATTATCACTAGAACCATCATCTACCATTATTAATTGAATTGATTTTTCAAACCCTATACTTTGATTTATTATTGAAGTAAAAAAATCATCTAAATATTTTTCTACATTATAAACAGCTGAGACTATTGTGTAGGTTGAATATGATTTATAAGGTAGTTTAAATATTTGTTTTTTAAATAATTTAATTTTAAAATCATAAAAAAATTCATTTAAATGTGTAATTTTATATTTGTATGTCATAATAACCTTTAAAAATTTTTAATATTTTAGGATAAAAATGCAAATCAGTATAATTTCAACTGTGTGTTATAAAAATAAAAAACATTTCATATATAAAAGAGCATTAGAGTTAATTGAATATTTTAAAAATACAAACTATGAATTTATAATATCTGATGCTAGTAAAAATAAAATATTAAAATCTAACTACCCAAATATAAAAATTATACACACTAAATATCAAAATCCATTTTCTCCAGGAATCGCTAGAAACCAAGCAATAATACATTCTAGTAAAAAATATATATTATTTTACGATATTGATTTGTTAAATGATGATAATTTTTTTATTAAATTATCAAATAAAGTAAATCAAGAATTAGAAACTAATATAAAAAAATTTATTTTAATTCCATTTGTATATCTAACCAAAACAGGAACACAAGAATTTGAAACAAACAAAAATTTATCTATATTAAAAAATAGCTATTTAGAAGGTTCTAGAAAACTTATAGAAAATATAGGTCTTAATGGGGTTATTATGATTATTAACAAGGAGTATTTAAAAAATATAGGCTTATTTGATATAAATTTTCAAGGCCATGGTGGCGAAGACCTAGAATTAGTTCATAGATTAATTGCAAACAACCCTATCGCAAAAAAACCAAATGATTATTATATTAATGAAACTTCAAATATAGTTGCAAACCTAAAAGGTTTTAGAAAGTATATGGCGTACTATACACTTCCATTATTTTTTGAAGATTTAATATTAATTCATAGATGGCATGATAGACCATTATTTAATAAATTTTATTTCAAAAAATCAACTAACCAAGACTTACTTATAAAAAAAATGAAAGAGTATGATTATAAAAATAATAATGTTTGGAAAGATGAAAGAGAATTACCAGAATTTATAACCTATTTAAAACAATTATGTAAAAAATATAACATTGAAAATAGCATAGGTTTATATTCTTATGATAAAAAATATAATAAATATAGCTTAAAATCTAAATTAAGAAAATTAATTACTAGACCAAAAGATTTTTTTAAAGATATTAAATTAAGGAAAACAAAATGAAACACATATTTAGAGAATACGATATTAGGGGGATTTTTGGGACTGAGATTAGTCCTAGTTTTACTAAGGCTTTAGGTTTTGTAATAGGTAAAATTATACTTAGTAAAAACGCAAAAAGCGTAAGCGTAGGCTATGATGCAAGACTTAGTAATAAAGTCTTAAATAATGCTTTAATTTATGGGCTAAATCGTGCAGGAATTAAGGTTTATTCACTTGGACTTGTTCCTACTCCACTTGGGTATTTTAGCAATTATGCTTATGAAATTGATGCAAATATTATGATAACAGCATCACATAACCCTAAAGAATACAATGGCTTTAAAATCACTATAAATAAAGAAAGTTTTTTTGCAAAAGAGCTTAGTGATATTTATACTGAAGTTGCAAATCACATAAAAGATTTTGATGATAAGATTGAAAATGCCGAATATGAAGAATTAGATATTAAAACAAAATATATTGAGTTTTTGCAAAAAGAATTCGCTCATCTTAAAAACGCCAATATAAATCTAGCAATTGATACGGCTAGTGGTGCAGCTTGTGAAGTTGTAGCAAACATTTTAGATATTTTAAATATTAAATATGCTCACTATTTTAGTGAATTTGATGGTGAGTTTAAATCTCACGAGCCAGACCCAACAGAAGAAGAAAATCTATTTGCTATTAAAAATGAGCTTAATTTTAGCAATTTTTCTCATCATTGCCCTACTCCACTTTATAAAAATAACTATGTTAAAAATACTGCGACACTTGGCTTTGGTTTTGATGGAGATGCTGATAGAATTGTATGTGTTTTAAAAGATAAAATCATTAAAGGTGATGAGCTTTGCTATCTATTTGCAAATAATATTAAAAATCCTAAAATCCTTTGTGAAGTTAAATGCTCAAAAGTAATTTTTGATAAAATTAACGAGCTAGGAACTTGCTCAATGTGTAAAACAGGTCATTCAAATATCAAAAAAGCTATAAAAGAATTAAATGTAGATTTAGCAGCAGAACTTAGCGGACATGTATTTTTTAATGACAAATATTATGGATACGATGATGCGATTTATTCTATGCTAAGAATTATTGAGCTATATTTAAAAAATCCTAATTTTATTGATATTTTAAATAACTTACCTAAAGCATATTCAAGTAATGAAATAAAAATAAAAGTAAATGAAAGTGATAAATTTAATATAATAAATACTTATAAAGAAAAAATAAAATCTCTTAATCTAAATGCTAAGCTAATTGAAATTGATGGAGTGAGATTAGAATTTGAAAATGGATTTTCACTACTTCGCGCAAGTAATACTAGCCCTTATTTAGTAGCTAGATTTGAAAGTATTAGTGAAGATAAATTAAAAGAAATCAATGAATTTACCTTTAAACTTTTAGATGAAATAATTAAATATTAATTAGTTAATAAGTTTAGGTTAATATAACTAAAAAATTTTTAAAATACCCCCCCCCACGCTCAATATTACTAAATTGTGGGGGTAGTATTCTAAGTGAAAGAAAGTATGAATATAAATAGTTTAATAAGTAAATTTAATAATGAAAATATTTTATTTTTACAAGGACCTTTAGGGCCTTTTTTTAAGCGTTTTAGCAAATACCTTAATAAAAACAATAAAATATATAAAATTAATTTTACGGCGGGTGATTTT
>NZ_JACGAX010000033.1:0-11810 GCF_020138145.1 Campylobacter sp. RM9334 | reverse complement strand
AATAGGAGTTTTTAAGATAGCGTTAGCTATCTTAAAAAACTACTAAATTATTACAATAGTTTTAAAGATTATTTGTAATAACAAAAAAGGTGCTACTCTTAGCACCTTTTTTACTTCTTTAACTTTTTAAAAAACATAATCAAAAAACATTTTAAACTTTTAAGAATTTAAAGCAAGAATTTTACTTAAAACTTTATAAATTAAACATATTTAGTATAAGATAACGATTACAAAGGAGCTAAGATGAAAGAATTTAATTTTGATAACGCTGTGAAAAATCCATATATAGATAAAAATTTAAAAACACAAGAATACCAAGAAGAAAGACGATTAGTCAGTCAAACTATGGCAAAAATGGAAAAAGAGTTAGACAAACCAGAGATTTTATCAGTATTTAAAAGATTAAAAGACAAATGAGATATATCAAATTAGAAGAAGCCATAATTATTCACGAAAAAATCATTGAAAAAACAGGCGGATTGAGTGGTTTTAATAATACTCAATTAGGCTACCTAGAAAGTGCATTAGAGCATATAAAAAACGATAATTATTATCCAACTTTAGCCGATAAAATTACTCATTTAATGTTTTCGTGTATAAAATTTCATCCTTTTACTGATGGTAATAAAAGAACTTCAATATTTTTAGCTATGCATTTTTTGGATTTAGATGATAAATATAATGAGAAATTTGCTATAGTTATGGAAGATATAGTCGTGCAAGTAGCCGATGGAAGCATTTTAAAAGATGAGCTAAGAGAAATATTGATAAATTTTATAAATAAATATAATCAATAATAAAATTAGACTAAAAGATTTAGATTAAAGCATTTTTCTTAACGCTTAATAATTTAATATGCTAACGATTACAAAAGTAACAAATATGAATGTAACAATTACAACAAATAATAATCCGTATTTTTAAAGGCTTTAAAAGAATTAGTAAAGGCATTTAATGAGCCGATAAAGATTAAAAAAACAAAAAGTAAGATTTCTTGAATACCCAGCCAATCATTACTATAATAGCGATGAGTTTTACAAGGCGTTAAAAGAAGTTGAAAGTGGCAATGTAATTAAGTGTAAAAATTACGATGAGTATAAAAAAGCTATAGATAGTAAGAATATATAAAATCCATCTATCAAAGCAATACAAAAAACAATACAATAAGCTAAGCAAAGCTGATAAAATCTAACAAAAGTCTAAGAACTTGATTTATAAAAACTACGCATTGTAATGGATTTAAAAGATTGTAGAGATTATCATATCAAAATTGATTTTAGTGCTAGTGTATAAAAGATAAAAATATATTAATTCCAACTTGCATTAGCATTGTAAATAATAGCAAAATAAATAATTTAACATAAATTAGATTTTAGCGATATATTTTTATTGTAATTATTTTAAGGTGCTATTCTTAGCACCTTTTTTATAAAAACTAAGCAAAATCAAAAAACTAGCATAAAAAATATTTATGATTGTTTTAAATCCACCCTTATAACCAGCGTTTTTTCTTAAAAAATATAATAGGTATTATTGTAGAGATTATCATTAGGCTCAAGGTTATAAAATACCCATATTGGAATTTTAATTCAGGCATATTCTCAAAGTTCATTCCATAAATTGTCCCTATTAAAGTAGGTGGCATCATAGCAACGGTAACAACGGTAAAAAGCTTTATGATTTTGTTTTGTTCTATGTCAATTTTGCTAGTTAAAATCGTCTGTATATTATCCAAAATCCCAAGTTGCGAAAGGCTAAAATCTATTAAAGAATTTAAATCTTTTAAAATTATGTCTAAATTCTCTTTAATATGAACGCCTATTTTATCGCTTTTAATAAGTGATGATAAGGTCTTTTTCTTCTCAAACAACGAATATCTAATCTGCATATTTAAATCTTGAAGATTTGAAATCTTAGCAAGGTAAAAATCATAATCAAGAGCATTTTTTTGCTCTAAAATCTCGGTTTTTAGCAATCTTGAAACTTTATCAATCCACTCTAGCACATCTCCATCTTTATCCACTCTCATATCAAAAATCTCGCTTAATATCTCATAGCCACTTTTATAATGAGTTGGATTTGCTAGAATTATGTTTTCTACAGAAGCAAAGGTCGGAATTTCTCTAGCACGGATTGTAAATAATACTTTTTTATTTAGTAAAAATGTAATCGTATCTTTTGTAGTGGTTGTTTGATTTAGAGCGTCTTTATTTAAAAACACATTATTAATAGTGATAGTATCTTGCTCTTCCCAATATCTCGCACTTTCTTCTATATTGTATTTTTCATCATCGTTTGGAATTTTAATATTAAAATTATTTTCTATATAAGCAATCTCATCTAGGTTGAAATTAAACAAATCTACCCATAAAGTATTTTCAGGTATTTCTTCATTGATATTAATAGTGCGTTTTAATACATTTAAATTGTCTTTATAATAAACAAAAAGCATAAAAATCCTTTATAAATTTTAATTATTATAATGAAAATTTTGAAATTTTAAATAGGATTTAAGGCTAAGCTTAAATCCTAAGAATTATTGTTTTAATTGTAAAAGTGTGTTAAGCATTTGATCACTTGTAGTAATTGTCTTAGAGTTTGCTTGATAACCCCTTTGAATTACGATTAAGTTTGTTAAAGATGTGCTTAAATCAACGTTAGACATTTCAAGGCTACTTGCTTGGATTTTACCACGACCACCTGTTGTAGCAGCTCCGATTACTGGCTCACCTGAGTTTGATGTTTGAGTGAAAACATTGCCGCCTTCAGCTTCTAAACCTTCGTTGTTTGTAAATGTCGCCATCGCAATTTGTGCTAGACCAAAGCTTCTACCATTTGTAAAGCTTCCGATGATTGTTCCGCTTTCATCAATTCTAATTCCGTTTAAGTCCCCACCACTAAAGCCATCTTGAGAAATACCACTTGTATTGCTCTCTCTATCATAACTTGTAATTCCATCAAAATCATTTGGATTACCGAAATAAAAATCTATGTTTTGATTAGGAGTTGAGCCGTTGTTTGCTGTAAAGCTTACTGAACTTGGGCTAAATCCTTGTAATGAACCATCACTATTAAATCTAATTGTTCCTGTTAGGACATTTTTTGGACCTTCGCCACTAATGTTGATTTCACAAGGCTCTGGAACTTGAATTACTATTCCCCACTCTGTGCCACCATCATCTGTGTAGCCGATTTTTGTAAAGTCATATTTGATTGAGTGTTTTGTCCCAAGTGAGTCAAATATATCAATACTTGAACTATGTGCGCTCATATAAAGCCCTTGAGTTTGACGAATTCCATCTCCACTTGTAAGTGCTCCTTGCATACCTTGCATTGTTTTCATAAATTTATCGTTTTCATTAACATTATTTGCCGGATTTGTTAGATTGCTAATGCTTAAGAACATATTGAAGTCGTCTTCGTTTGCATTTGCGTTTGCAGGAGTTGTTAAAGCTGGATTTAATTGTATAAATTGTGCTTGTTGTTCCGGTGTAATTTGATCCCAACCATTTAAACCAGGTAAACCCTGTGGATAGTTTACACCTACTCCATTATTGTTGAATAAAACTCTAGCTCTATTATAAATTGCTTCTGTGCTCATATCAGTAATATCGCCATCATCAGCATTAAATGCGTCTCCTTTAGGATTTTTGATAACGAATTGTCCTTTAGCATCTACTATGATTTCAACTCCATCATTTTTAGTCCCATTTGTACTCCATTG
Organism: Campylobacter sp. RM9334; assembly: GCF_020138145.1. Classification (NCBI taxonomy): domain Bacteria; kingdom Pseudomonadati; phylum Campylobacterota; class Epsilonproteobacteria; order Campylobacterales; family Campylobacteraceae; genus Campylobacter; species Campylobacter sp. RM9334. The sequence continues at coordinate 8,086 of NZ_JACGAX010000033.1, read as the reverse complement.
ATCATCAGCTATTTGTCTTCCATCGTAATTTACATAAAGCCTTGCATCTTTTTGCATAGCTTCTCTTAAATCTTCTGTTGTATTAAAGCTTCTTTCGGTATTTGCATTTAATGCGTGTGCTGTATTAGTTGGGTTTGGATCATAAGTATATTGATAAGCAGTAATTACTTCTATACTAGCACCATTACCGTTACCATGATGCTCTATAGCAGTTCTTAAAATACCAGTATTATCTACATTTGCTCCATTTCCAGCTCTTAAAACTATGTTTTTCATAGCTGCTGTTGTGCCTTGCTTATTATCATTTACAAGTATTAGTTGATTTCCATTTACTATATCAGCTCTTACACCTGTTTTACCACTTACTCCATTAATAGCAGTTGCTATATCAGCTACAGTTGAAACACTAGCAGCTATTTGAGTTCCGTTAATTTCTATATTTAAATTAGCAGCTACATTAAATGTTCCGTTATTATCGATAGTAGGTGCATTATTTCCAGCATTTCCCAATGTTAATTGACCAGTTCTAGCTTCTGCATAACTAACCCAAATTCCTTGACCTTTTCTAAGTCCAAGACTTTCTCCACTAGCATTGAATAATACCCCCATATCAACGCCACGCTCATTTAAGCGTAATTCACCATTTTTGTTTGTAATAAAGCTATTTTGTGAAACATCGTTTTCTTTATGCACACCCGCATCAACTTTAATACCATCGCCGTTTATATTAGTCCATTCGTGGTTGCTATCTAGCTGATAGATTGGAGTTTTTTTATCGCCTATACTATTACCTGAATTTAGGTTTGCTTTTAAACTAACTAATGTTGTAGGATTTGCAGGGGTTGTAAGACCTGGTTTTATTACTATATTTCTAATTGGAGAAGTAGTATCAACTTCGCCTGTAACTTCATCTCTTAACCAGCCTTGTGCTATATAACCATTATTATCAACGAAGTTACCATAAGCATCACGAACGAAGTCCCCGTTTCTTGTATATTTATAAGTTTTACCACCATCAGGGCTTACTACGAAAAATCCATCGCCTTGGATAGCTAAGTCTGTGTTTTTCTTAGTTGTTTGGATACTTCCTTGAGCAAAAATCTTAGTAATTGAGTTAATTTGAGTTCCAAGTCCAACTTGCATAGGGTTTTTACCACCTAGCTCTCCTTGTGGAGCTGTTGCAACTTTGCTTGTTTGGTTCATCAAGTCGTTAAAATTTGCACGAGAGTGCTTAAAGCCTGTTGTATTAACGTTTGCTATGTTATTACCTTCTACGTCCATTGCTATTTGGTGTGCCTGAAGACCTGATACTCCAGACCAAAGTGATCTCATCATTTTTATATCCTTGTAATTAAATTCTCTAAGCAAGTTTTAGCAAAAGGTGTTCCAATTTTATTTTTTTATATTAAAATGTTTATTTAATACCGAAAATAAGGGGATTTTGTGGATAGTATAAAAAATAATTTTAGATTAGATTTAATAAAGTGCTTATCAAATACAAGATTACAAAGTTATAAAGACTTAGACGAGCATTTTAAAAATCTTAAATTAATTTCAAAATTATCCCCAAAAATAGGCATTTTAGAAATAACTTTAAGAAATTATTTAAATGATATTTTGGCAAAAAAGTTTAATAATGATGATTGGCTTTTAGATTACGAAAATGAAAGTATAAAAGAACAAATAAATAAATTATATAAAAGCAAAAAAAGAACGCCTACAAAAGATGAATTATTAAGCAATCTTACGCTAGGAACGATAATTAAGATTATTGAAGATGAAAAAATTGAGAAGTATATATTTTCAGATTTAGACTTAAAAAGATTTGATAAGAATAATAAAAAATATTATTTTCTTAATAACAAAAAGACAAAAATATCACTAATTGATAAAAATAGAGCTTTGCTAAAATTATTTTTAATTCTTAGAAATCGCGCGAGTCATTTTGAAAATTTATTAAAACTTAGAAACAATAAAATTTCTAACATAAGCTACAAATTAAATCAAAATTATTATATCAGTATAGACCCAGTTAATTTAGAAAGATTTTTAGATGATTTGATAAATGATTTTAATGAAGATTTGATAAGCAGAGTAAAACTCTGCTTTTAAGGGTGTCCGTCCACCCACGAAATACATTTCATAATATCAAAAAAAAATTAATCATAAAAGCTTTATCAATGTTTGTTAAAATCAGCTTTTATTAAAAGGAGAAAAATGAAATTTTTAAATATTCAAAAACTAAGCACTGAAAAGCTAGAAAATATGGGTTTTACTTGGCATACAAATGAAGATAAAAAATCATATGTAGATGATAAATTAATAATAATTAGCGAAGATGAAGCAAATAATTATTATAACGCTTGCAATGAGCTATATGATATGTTTATAAACGCAGGTTCTTATGTAATTGATAATAATCTTTTAGATAAACTTGGCATTCCTTTTAATTTACACGAAGTTGTGAAATTATCTTGGGAAAATGAAGTTCATTGGCATTTATATGGGCGTTTTGATTTAGCTGGTGGACTTGATAATTTACCTATTAAATTGCTTGAGTTTAATGCAAATACTCCAACGGCACTTTTTGAAACGGCGATTTTACAATTTGAGCAATTAAGACTAAATAATTTAGATGAAAGCAATCAATTCAATCACACTTACGAAGCAATCGTTGATAATTTTAAACGCTTATCAACTTTAGATGAAGATGTAAGTAATTTTGATGAAGTATATGAAGGCTGGAAAATACTTTTTACAAGTGTAAAAAATACTGAAGAAGAGCTAACTACAAGATTACTTATGCAAATGGCAAAAGACGCTGGATATGAATGCGAGTTTGCTTATGTTGAAGATATTGAATTTAGCGAAGATGGAGTGTTTTTAGCTGATGAGAATTATGAGTTTTGCTTTATGCTAATTCCTTGGGAAATAATAGCTATTGAAGAAAGCGAATTAGCACATTTACTAACAAAAATAATCAAAAACCAAAAAGCAATTATCCTAAATCCTGCTTATACATTATTATTTCAAAGCAAGGCTATTTTAGAGATTTTATGGCAGCTTTATCCAAATCATAAATATTTATTAAAAACTAGCTTTTTACCACTTGAAAATGCTAAACAAGTTAAAAAGCCGTTTTTTGGTCGTGAAGGTGCAAATGTTACGATTTTGGACAAAAATGGCGAAATAATTACAAAAAATAATGGAGATTATGAAAATAACGGATTTATTTATCAAGAATTTGCAGAACTTAACGAATATAATGGCGAGTTCTATCAAGCTGGGGTATTTTTTGCCTACGAAGCGTGCGGACTTGGATTTAGAAAAGGTGGAACTATTATAGATAATTACGCACAATTCGTAGGACACATTATTAAATAAAGGAAAAATATGCAAGAAATTCTAAGTCTTACTTCATTTGTAGTTGATTTTGATATTAAAAAGAATTTAAAACAAGAATTACAAAATTATAAAAATATTTTAGTTATTGCTGGAGTTACGGCATTTGCGAAATTTAAAGATAAATTAGAATACTCAATTAGTGGCAATTATCATCTAACACATACTAAAGAATGCTCGTTTAATGATATTAATAAAATTATAAATGAATGCAAAGGCTTAGAATTTGATTTAGTCTTAGCAATTGGTGGTGGTAAGGTTTTAGATACTTCAAAATACATAGCAAATGCTTTTAATCTAAAAATAATTACTATACCAACAATCGCTGCAACTTGTGCTGCTGTATCTGCTCTATCTGTTATTTATGAAGATGAAAAGTTTAAAGAATTAGCGCTTTTTAAAGAACCGCCTTTTAAATGTTTTATAGATTTAGAAACTATTAAAAACGCTCCTAAAAGGTATTTAATAGCAGGTATTGGCGATACGATGGCGAAATTTTACGAATTTGATTTGCAATTAAAATATGCAAAAGCTAATAATATAGGCGTAAATTACTCAAATTCTTTTGGCAAAATTTGTAGTAATTTGTGCGTAGATTTAAACTATGAATATGCAAAATCTTTAAATGATGATTTGAGTTTTAAAAATGTCGTAATGTCAATAATAGTAAATACTGGCTATGTTTCACGCTCAATTAATATTGAATATAATGGAGCTTTTGCTCACGCAACTTGCTATGCGATAAGTTATATTAAAGAAATAGAAAAAAACTTCTTGCACGGAGAATTAGTAGCATTTGGTATTTTAGTCCAATTACTAATTGAGAAAAAATATGATGAATATGAAAAATTGCTTAAGTTTTACAAAGAAATCAATTTACCTACTAAAATAAGTGATTTTATAAAAGAAGATGAGTTTTTAAAACATATTGACAAAATAGCTAGTTTAGTCCTTGCATCTAGCGATGTTATTAATCTAATTAATCGTGGTTTTATAACAAATCTTGATGAGATAAAAAATGCTTTAATTTATAAAAAGGAGAAAGAATGAAAATTGTATTTTTAGACGCAAACACCTTAGGTGGAGAAAACATTGACGCATTTAAAGAATTTGGCGAAGTTGTATTATATGAAAAATCATCGCCTAATGAAGTAGTAAAAAGATTAGAAAAATGCGAAGTAGCAGTGATTAATAAAATCAAAATGAGCCGTGAAGTTATGCAAGCTTGCCCTGATTTAAAACTAATTTTAATTAGTGCAACGGGTATGAATACGGTTGATTTGGTTGCGGCAAAAGAATTTAATATCGTAGTTAAAAATGTAGCAGGTTATAGCACAAAAAGTGTGGCTCAACATACTTATGCTCTACTTTTATCATTAATGAACGAAACTCTTTATTATAATGACTACACAAAAAAAGGCAATTGGGCTAAGAGCGAATTATTTTGCGATTATTCAAGAAGAATTTACACAATAGAAGGCAAAACTTGGGGAATTATAGGACTTGGAGCTATTGGAAAAGAAGTTGCAAAAATAGCACAAATGTTTGGTGCTAATGTGATTTATACAAGTCTTAGTGGCAATAATAACAATGCTGATTTTAAAAAAGTTAGCTTAGAAGAATTGCTAAAAAATAGCGATATTATAAGCATTCACGCTCCACTTAACGACAAATCATATAAATTAATCAGCGAAAAAGAACTAACAATGATGAAAGATAATGCGTATTTGCTAAATCTTGGGCGTGGCGGGATAATTGATGAAGTAGCACTCGCAAAAGCAATTGATAGTAAAAATATCCGTGTTGGGCTTGATGTTGTAGAAGTTGAGCCAATGAGTGCCGATAATCCTTTATTAAACATAAGCAAAAAGCAAAATCTAATAATCACCCCGCACATAGCTTGGACTGCTTGTGAGTGTGTTACAAGGCTAGTGGCAATGATGGTGAATAATTTAAGAGATTTTTTAAATGGTAAATAAGATTTACTTAGGGCTAATTTTAGCCCTATTTTTTAGCTCTTGTGCTAAGCAAATTCCAACTACAACTATAAATCTAACTATTAAAAGCGATATTATTAAGTTTAAAGGACAAGGTTTTTTAAAGGATAATAAAGGTGATTTAAGTCTTGATTTATATACACTTGGAAAATACATAAATACTTTTAAAATCAATGAAAAAATATGTTTTAACAACGAATGCTATACCAAAAAAAGCTTTAATGAAAAATTTTTTGGCAAATGGTATTATGATGATTTGTTAAAAGATATAATTTTATGTAAAAATATATTTTCTAAGAAAAATTACTCAAAAACTCCAAATGGTTTTACTCAAATAATTGATGATTTAACTTATGTTGTTGATGATTTAAAATGTGAGTTTTCTTCAAAAAATATTATCATTAAAATTAATAAATAATAAATTTTATTATTCTATAATAATTTTTTCCTAATAATCTAATAAAATTTACAAAAAAATATTATATTTAGATGGAATTTATAATAAGGAGAAATTATGAAAAAAGTATTATTTTCATCGGTTTGTGCAGTGGCACTACTAGGGACAAATGTATATGCAGTAGAAAATAGTTTAAGTAATAGTTTAGAAACTTTTTTAAGTCAAAAAACAGAGTTAGAAAGCAAGATTAAAGAGCAAAATACTCTAATAACTCAAAAACAAGAAAGCGTAAATAATGCTGATACAAATTATAAAGAAAAAGATAAAGCATTTAAAGAAACTGCAAAGGCTATAGATACAGCAACATTAACAGCAGTAGATAAAGAGGGTTTGAAAAATCAAGCTGAAAGAGAACATGCTAATTTAGTAAATCAAGGCAATTCTTTAAATACTCAAAAAGATAATTTAAATTCTGAAATTAGTCAATTAGAAAGCAGTATTACAAAATATGCAGAAGATATAAAACTTTTTGAAATTCAATTAACAGCAGTAAATAGTGATATTGAAAAAAAACAAGTTGCTTTTAATAATGCGTATAAAGAGTTAGATATTGCAAATTCTAATAAACAAGACCTTGTTAATAAAGACATAGCTTTAGGCAAGGAACATTCTGAATTATCTAAACAATATGAAATAGCAAATAAAGAAGATAAAGAAACTATCAAAATTAAATTAGAAGAGAAAACAAAAGAATTAGCGGCTGCAAAAAAAGCTATAACAGATTTAGATGAAAAAAATAAAAGTTTAATTGCAGAAAAAATGAGAACTGAAACAGAACTTAATCAAGCTAAACAAAATGCTACTAATATAAAAAACAATCAAAAAAATATTGTCAATAAACATAATCAAACTAAATTAGATTTAGAGACAAAACAACAAGCTTTAGCAACTACAACAGCAAATATTGAAAAAAATACTCAAGAAATTACAAACGCAAAATCTAAAGTAGATGCAGCAGTAAATGCATTTCAAGAAGCTCAAACTAAAGTTGAAGAAGCTAAACAGACCAATGCTAACGCTAAAACAGATTTAGATAAAGCAAGTGAAGACCTTGAAAAAGCTAAAACAGAGCTAACTACAGCTAATAATGATTTAGAAAACTTAAAAAAAGAATTAGAAAATATTGAAGCAAATATTACAAACAATACAGAAGAAGGTAAAAAAGTTAAAGAAGAGTTAATGTCAAGTGGTATTTATACGGCTAATACTCAAGCTCACGCTAACGCATTAATAACTTTAGCAGCTTCACACAATGGAGATTTAAGCAATGCAGCTCCTGAAGTAAAAGCACAAGCACAAACCTTAGCAAATCAAATAGCTACAACAATTTTAGATGAGAAAAAAGACGATATAACAGCAGAAGCTCTAAGCACTTTAAATGTTCAAATCAATAATATGAATAAGCGTTTAGGTGAAGTGCGTGGTTTAAATGCGGATATTGGGACTTGGTTTAGAATTTATGGTGGTCGTTTTAGCAATGGTAACAATAATTTTAATTACTATTCAACCCAAATTGGTGCAGATAAAAAAACTAGCTTAAATAATGCTGATATTCTTGCTGGTGTGCTATTTGGCTATGATAAAATCAATGCAGGTGTAAGAGCAAAAGACACTAGTGTAGGAGCGTATTTAAGCTATATTCACAATGATGGATATTTTGCTGATTTGGTATTAAAATATATAAGAAGTAGTTATGATAGTAAATTTGTTGATGTTAAATCTCAAAATTCATTCTTAGCTAGTGCAGAGGGTGGATATAGATTTAATGTAAATAATAATTTTTATCTTGAACCAAGCCTTGAGATAATCACTGGATATATCGGCAAATATGAATCAAGCTTAAAAATCTTTAATAAGTTTAAAATAAATGTAGATGCTCACTCTCCATTAATATTTAAACCACAAATATTTGCAGGTTATAGCGTAAATGATTTTACATTTAGAGCTGGTGTTGGGGCAGTAATTGATACTCAAACTAAAGAAGCAGACCTTTTAATTGGCGATATTATAAAAGGAGTAAATGCTAAGGTAAAAAGCAAATTAGGAGCTAGCGATAGAGGATTTGTAAGCGTTGGCACAGCATATACATTTAGCGATAATTTAAGATTGAATTTAAGTGTTGAAAGAAGCTTTGGCACAAAACTTACAAATGATTATGAAATAAACTCAACCATTAGATATACATTTTAAAATAAAGGGCTTTAAGCCCTTTTTTATCAAACCCCCACTA
>NZ_JACGAX010000032.1:0-12723 GCF_020138145.1 Campylobacter sp. RM9334 | reverse complement strand
TTTTGTGCGTTTGTAAAACCGCCGTGAATTTGAAACTCTACGCAATCTTCACCAGTAAAAGAAAAAGGGGCTTTAAAATAAATTATAATGCCTTCATCAACAAATTCATTTTCGTAAAATAGTTTAAAAAAGTGAGCATAGCGGGGATTATTTTTTAATTTTTCTGCGTTTTTTTGACTTAATAATTTTGATGCTATTTCTAAAGCTTTTTCCCCACTTAATCTAATAATACTAATAGCACCATTTCCACTAGCACTAGCAAGTGCTGCTATTGTGCTATTCATTGTTTTTTAAATTCTCCATAAATTGCAATGTATCTTCCTAAAGAACTATCTTTTATAACTATATTTTTATGAGAAAATTCTTTTAATAATTCTTCATATACTAGATTTAATAAACTTGTTTCTAATGGTCTTGTTTGAGCCTTACCCACTTCATCAATTTTTGTCTTTACTTCGCTTAAATGCTTTTCAAGATTTTCTCTTAATTTGGCAAGAACACCACAAATCTCAACTCTTGCGTGAAGATTGTATTTAATGTTTATTAGATGATTTACAATAGTATCTAGTGCTTTGTATTTATGTGCGTCTTTTCCTATTAAACTTTCATAAGAATTTGCAATAAATTCTACATTTACACTATTTTCATTAGCTGGAGTTACCACAACATCTCTTACATCAAAATATTCACTACAAAATAAATTTTTTAAATCTTTTGCAATATCTTCAATAATATTAATTTCAATTTTTTTCTTAACTTTTACTTCAATTATTGCATCTTTTTTAAAAAAACCTAAAAAACCAGCTTTTGGCAATTGAATTATTTCATACTCTAATTCTCTAATAGAGCAATTAGTTTCCTTAATTGCTCTATCAATAGCACCTTCTAGTGTTCTATCAACTATTTGCATTTTTTCCTTCTTTATTAGCAAAAATTTTATTTACAAACCATTGTTGAGCTAGTGAAAATGTATTATTTACACACCAATACAATGTAAGACCTGCTGGGAAATTTATAAAAAATATCACAAATACTAAAGGTAAAAATTTCATAATCTTAGCTTGTGTAGGGTCTTGTATAGTCATAGGAGTTATAACTTGTTGTAAAAACATAGTAGCACCCATATAAATTGGTAAAATATAATAAGGATCATGTATTGCTAAGTCATTAATCCATAAAGCCCAAGGAGCAGCCTTAAGCTCAATAGCATTTAATAATACCCTATAAATTGCAAAAAATATTGGAATTTGAATTAATATTGGTAGACATCCGCCTAATGGATTTGCCTTATGTTTTTTATAAAGCTCCATCATATGCATTTGCATTTTTTGTGGATTACCTTTATATTTTTCTTGAATTTCTTTAATTTTTGGAGCTAAAACTTTTAATTTTTGCATAGAAACCATACTTTTATAAGTTGGATATGTAAGACAAATTCTAACAACTATCGTAAGAATAACAATAGACCAACCCCAATTGCCTACATGTGAATATATAAAACTTAAAAATGTGAACATTGGTTTAGCAATAAAAGTAAACCAACCATATTCAACCACATTTGTAAGTTTTTCATTAACAGCTTCTAAAATTTTATGCTCTTTTGGACCAATATAAGCATTAAATGTATCATTACCACTAGCTACAACATAACCAACTGATAAATCTTTGTGATTTTTAACAACTACCTTAAATGGCTTTTCAAAATTATAAAATGTGCTTGTGTAGTATCTATCAGAAAATGCAGCTATTATAGAATCAGTTTCAACTCTTTCATCATTTGATTTTATATCTCCATCTTCATAATCTACTTTAGTATCATCATTTTTGTAAATCATAGCACCATGAACTGTTAAAGTATCTGCTAAAACATTCGGACGCTCACCTGGAGTAATAACATAATCTCTTAATTTATTATCACTAAAAGTAATTTTTACTTGATAAAAACCATTTTCTTTGAATGTTATAATTTTATTAACAATTACACCATTTACATCTTTACTTAAAACTAGCTCTTCACCAATATTTACACTACTTTTATTTGCTTTAAAAGTTGTATTGTTAAATTCTTTATTAAATTCACTATCATAAAAAACCATAGATAAAGGATATAAAGTAGTATTTTTATCAACTAAATTAATAGCTTCATTTGTTTCATTTAAAAATCTTTCATCTTTTAAAATAAAACTACTAATTTCTCCATTTTCATTGATTTGAACATCAAAATGCTCATTATTAACACTAGCAATAATATTATTTGTTTTTATTGCTTTAATATCTCCGATATTTTGAGTTTTTGTTTGTATATTACTAACTTCTTGCTTTTGAATTTGTTGAGTATTAGTAACAACTGGTTTAGGGATTAAAAAATCATAACCTATAAAAAAAACCATAGATAAAACTACAGCAATTATAATCCTTTTTTGTTGAGACATATTATCAAACATATTTTTCCTTTATTTGAATATTACTTTTACTATATAATAAAATTGTTTATCTTTTGGAACAAAAATCATTTTAAGTTTTTTTATCTTATTTTGATGTGTAAAAAGCATAATAGGTTTATGTTTAATTTTAATTATAGGATAATCAAAACCACCTACAAATAATTGATTACATTTTAAAATTCTTAAAGCTGTTAAAAAAAGTGCTTTAAAAAAATTATTATATTGAAGTTGAATAATCGCATATTGAGAGCAAGTTGGATAATATCTACAAGATTTAGGCTTTAAAGGACTTAAAAAATATCTATAAAATTCAACTAATTTAACAGCTAAATACCTAAACATTTTATTCCTTTAAACACCCCAACCTTTTAAGACTCCACTTAATATTCTTTTCTAATTCAAAATAACCTAAATCACTAAAACCTTTTTTTGCTACAAATATGTAATAACCGCTACTTATATTTGGATAAAGTTGTAAAAAAATAGCTCTTATTAATCTTTTAGTTCTATTCCTTACAACAGCACATCCTACTTTTTTACTTGCGATTACTGCAATTTTTTTAACTTCGCTTGGTTCGTGATAAATAACGCAGTTTTTAGCAAACCATTTTGAACCAATTTTATAAAGTCTAGCAAAATCTTTAGAATCATTTATGCTAGAAAATTCCTTTAGATTGCTAATCTTCTTCTACCTTTTGCGCGTCTTGCATTGATTACTTTACGACCATTTTTAGTCTTCATTCTTACACGAAATCCGTGAGTTCTCTTGCGAGGTGTATTGTGTGGTTGATAAGTTCTTTTTGGCATTTTTCTTCCTTAAATAAAAAAATTAAACGCATATTCTATCACAAATAACTTAATTATTTTTAAGTATTTTTGATATAAAATAAATTTTATGGATAAAAATACATATTTACATTACTTAAAATTATTCGGATTTTCCTTTTACAACGATAAGTTAAGCGTTAATAAAAACTACAATATAAAAGATATAAAAAATTGCAAATTATGCAATTTATACAAAAGTAAAAATAATTTTTATACAAATAAAGTAATTAAATCAAATATTTTCATACTAAGCGATATTGGTTTTAATGACAATGATGCTGAATATTTTAATAGTATTTTAAGCAAGAATTTAAATCTTAATTTAAATAATGTATATATTACAAATATAGTAAAATGCTCAAATCAATATAAACAAGAAAATATTTTAAAGTGCTATCAGTATTTTTTAAATGAACTTTTAGAAAGTGAAGCAAATATTATAATTTTATTAGGAGAAAATTTAAAAAATATATTACAATTATCAAATTTTAATATTGGAGATATTATTTTTTATGACTTTTATGGTAAAAAAAGAAAAGTTTTGCTAAATTACAGCTTTAGCTTTATTAAAAAAAATCCAAGTTATGAAAATGATTTTATAAATAACTTAAAAAAAATAAAGGAATAATTATGAAAAAATTATTAACAACAATGTTAATATGCTCAAATCTTATTGCTGCCAAACAAGAATTAGTCAAAATTGAGCCAGCAAAGGTTTTTTATGTTAATTACGAAAAAGAAAAATGCTCTGATGAATGTCTAAAAGACTTATTATACAAAGGTCTTTACATAAGCTACATAACAAGATTTAATTCTAATGATGAAAAACTAAATAACATTTATGTAAAACTTCTTAATGGAATTGAATATATTGATTTACCTAAAAAACAACAATTAAACACAATTAAAATAGCTTTAGTTATACCAGAAAAAGTTGTAAAATCTTATTCTAGTAATATAATTTCTCCTGCACTTGCATATCTTATGAAACAAAATGATAATGTATATATGAAAGTATATTTTACAGGAGATGAAAGTGAAGCTAATATAGCTCCTATCATAAGCCAATTACACGATTATTCACTAATTATTACAGGATTTCAAAAAAACGGCATTAATGTATTAAACAAAAGTATTACAAATATTGCAGTATTTAATCCATTAGCAAAATCTAGTGATTTTGATAATGTAAATTCTAATTTTACATTTGGTAGCATAGATTATCAAGAACAAGTTGCAAAACTAATAAATATTTCAAATAATAAAATCGCTGTATTTAAAGATGATAGCTTACTAGCAAGTAAAATAACTGATAATATAAGAGAACAAAGCAATATAATTTCTCTTAAAACTATTGAAAAGAAAAATCTAAATGTAAATTCGGCTTTAAGTGATGCTTGGAAATTAAATAATTCTAGCGTATTTTTTAATATACCATTAGTAAAAACAACTCTTTTGGCAACACAAATAAGAGCTTTAAGTATTAGACCGAATAAATATTTAAGCACTCAAATTAATTATCATCCTATGTTTTTAAACCTAAGCCAAGAAAACGAAAGGTCTATGTTTTATTTTGCTAATTCGATAGGCGAAATTGATGAAGAAATAGAGTATATAAATGATTTATTAGGGCAAAAAATAGCTTATAACTGGATAGCTTATTCAACTAGCGTTGGATTAGATTACTACTATCACGAGCTATATTCAAACAAAAAAGATAGATTATTTAAAGATAATTTTATAGGTAATTCAATACATTTTAATGTAAGAATTATGAATGCTAAACAATCAAAATTTAGCGAACAAAAATAAAACTAAGAATTTAAATTCTTAGTTTTAAGTAATTTTATAAAGATAATAAAGCAATTCTTACTGCGTTAGTTGCTGCTCCAACACGAATTTGATCAGCTACACACCATAAATGTAAAATCTTAGGGTTATTTAAATCAACTCTAATTCTACCAACATAAGTTTCATTCGTATTGCTTGTAAATAAAGGCATTGGATAGCGTAACTCTTCATTTTCACTATCTTCATTATGTGCTTTTGTATTTGGATTATCCATCAATACAACGCTTGGAGCTTTACTTAAAATCTCTCTTACTTTTGTTAAATCTACATTATTTTTAAAAGTAATTGTAATACTTTCGCTATGACTTCTAAGCACTGGCACTCTAACGCAAGTAGCACTAATTTGCATTTTTTTATTCATAATTTTTTGAGTTTCATTTACCATTTTTAGCTCTTCTTTTGTATAGCCGCTATCAGTAAATACATCAATTTGTGGAATTAGATTTAATGCTAGTTGATAAGTAAATTTTGACGGTTTAATTTCTTCAAAAGCAAATACTTTTTGAAGACCTTCCATAAGCTCACTCATACCTAAATTCCCTGCTCCACTTGCCGCTTGATAAGTGCTAACATCAACTCTTTCTATATCAAATACATCATCAAGTGGTTTTAATACTTGCACCATTTGAATGGTTGAGCAATTTGGATTTGCAATTATTCCTTTATGTTTTTCAAAATCACCAGGATTACATTCAGGCACTATTAAAGGCACATCATTCATCATTCTAAAATAACTTGTATTATCAATAACCAAAGCACCTTTATTTGCTGCAATTTTTGCATATTTTTCACTTATACTTCCACCCGCACAAAAGAATGCTATATCAACATCTTCTTCATCAAAACTATGCTCATCTAATTCTTCTATAACATAAGTTTCATCACGCCATACAATCTCTTTACCAGCACTATTTTTACTAGCTAATAATCTTAGTTCTTTTACTGGAAAATTGTATTCATTTAATACATTTAATATTTCTTCGCCTACAGCACCTGTTGCACCAATGATTGCAATATTTTTCATTTCACTCTCCTAAATTGTATTTTTGCATTTTTTCTCTAAAAACTTTTTCGCTCATTGAAATTAATTTAGAAGCTGCTTTTATATCCTTTTCTTGCTTTAAAGCTTCTTTAATTAATTCAAATTCTAAGTCATTTATATTATTTTTATTATTATTAGTAAAATTAAGCCTTAAATCACTATCTTTTACTATATTTTCATCGCTTAAAATTGCAGCACTTTCAACAATGGAAATCAATTCTCTTATATTTCCAGGATAATTATAATCATTTAATACTTTTATAGCTTCTTTGCTAAAAGTTTTTTCCCCTAAATCATACTCATTACAAATTCTATTTAAAGTAGCATTAGCAATTTCTATTATTTCATCTTTTCTTTGTCTTAAAGGCAAAATATCTAGCATAATTGTATTTAATCTATAAAATAAATCTGCTCTAAATTTATTATTTTTAATATTATCTTGTATGTTTATATTACTAGCACTTATAATTCTTACATCTATATTAATTAATTTTGTGCCACCTAATCTTTGTATGGTTTTTTCTTGTAAAACTCTTAATAACTTAGCTTGAATACTAGCACTCATTTCGCCTATTTCATCAAGAAATAAAGTGCCTTCATTAGCTAACTCAAATAAGCCCAATTTACTAGAATTAGCATCTGTAAAAGCTCCTTTTTCATATCCAAACAATTCACTCTCTATTAAATTTTCAGGGATAGCAGCCATATTAATAGCTATAAAAGGCTTATTTGCTCTTTTACTATTTTCGTGAATAAATTTTGCAAATACTTCTTTACCAACTCCACTTTCACCGCTTAAAAATACACTGACATTTGTTTTAGCTGCTTTTAAAGCTATTGTTTTTAAATTCTCAAGTTCTTTTGATGAACCTAAAAATCCATTTTGTTTTACTGGAATTTCTTTTTTGATTTTATTAGCTTTTTTTTCTCTAATAATTTTTGCTCTATTTATTGCTTCATATAATTTATCCAAATCAAATGGCTTTGTTAAAAAATCTTTTACTCCAAGTCTTAGTGCTTCAATTGCTTTATTTAAAGTTGCATTTCCTGTAATAATTATAAACTCAGCACTAATTTTTTGTTCTAAAGCTGTTTTTACAAACTCAAGTCCGTCCATTTTAGGCATATTAATATCACTTATTATTAAGTCAAAACTATCATCTAATTCTTTTAAAGCATCAATTGGATTTTTATAAGTTTTTAATTCATAATCATCACTTAATGATAATTCTAAGGATTTTCTCATATTAATATCATCTTCAACTATGGCTATTTTCATACCTTATCCTTTGTGTAAATCAATATTTTACCTTGAGCAAGTTCTGCTTTAAAATAAATTGGCAATAATCTTAAATGAGTTTTTATACTTGCTTTAAAATTATTGACATCAACATATTCACTCACTATCGCTTTATTAACACAATCTATTAAATTTGTTTGTTGGTCTTTTAAACTATCATAAATATTAGACTTTGTAGCATTAATCTCACAAACATAAGTATACCTTGCTTTTTTATCAATACTCATTGCTCTACTTAAGTGAAATTCTTCGTTAGTTAGGACTAGATTAGTAGTACTTAATCTAGCCCAAAATATATAATCAGGATTTGCAGCGTTTAATAATCCTAAAAAGCTAATTAATATGAGAACAATTCGTTCCATTTATATTTATCAATTTTTAATTCTAATTCAACCGTATAAAGACCATCTTTAAATCCTTCTCCGGTAATGTTTGCATTTTTAATAAGTCCATTAACATATGTTGTAATTAACGAGCTTCTAAGCATTGCATCTTTTACATTTTCTCTAGAATTTACTCTAACCCCATAAAGTTTGCCAGCTAATTGACGATAAGCATCAGCTAATGCTGCTCTTTTTGCAAGTGCTAATGCTTGAGCTTGCGAAACTGTGTTTTGAGGTGGAATTCCCTCTCCTACCGAACTAAAAATCATAAGTCTTACTGCTTCTTCTTCAGGACTTAAAACAGGCTCTTGATAACTTGCTTTTTTATAAGCTGTTTTTTGAGTGTTATTTTCTACTTGAACTGTTGTTTCTTTTTTTTGTGGAACACAAGCACAAATAAATATAGCTAAAGCGATGGTGCCTAATCTTTTCACGATTTTTCCTTTAAATAATTATTTAATTGCTTCAAAGCAATTATTATTCCTTTTCTTTAAATAGCTTGTTATAATATGAAAAATAATCTGTTGTTTTGCTTAATTGCTTAGAAATATTTGAATAAAAATTTATTTCATCAATTTGATTATATTCTAAATTATTATCCAATTCAGCTATTTTCTTTAAAGAAGAACATTCATATAAATATAAGTTATTTTTTAATGCAACCATCACACTGCCAATAGCCCAAGTTCTACAAAATTCTCTTAAATCATTTCTATTTGGAGTTAGTTGTTTTTTAGCGTATAAATTCGCTGCTAAAACATTAGTATCAAAATATATAAAATTGTTATATTTATTTTTAATACTATCATATATTTTTTGACTAGGAGCTATTAATAATGTATGCTCAATATAATTATTAAAAATTACTCTATCGCCTATTTGTGGAGTTAATATAGGTAATGGTAAAGCATCTTGTTTTAAATCAGAAAATGTATATAACTCTAATTTAATATTATTGTTCTCATTATTTACAAAACTAGCTCTAGCAACAATTATAGAATATTCTCCAATATCTTTAATAACAATAGCGCCATTTTTTAAATTATTTTCATCATATTTTGCATCAACTATATGAGCATAAGCATAGCCATTATCAATCTTGTCAATAACAGCATTTATAAATTGATTAGCAAATGCAAAAACCGAAAAGCATATTAAAATAAAAGTTTTCTTAAACATATTATCCCTTTAAAATTAAATTACTAAATTATAAGCAAAAAAAAGTAAAATGTCTGCCTTATTTTGGAAATTTTATCATATTTTAAAGGAAAATAATGCGAAAAATCATATTAGTTTTATCTATTTTTTTAAGTTTAAATTTATTCTCAAAAGAATTAAAAATGGAAGAATTAATATGGGAAAGAGGCGAGAGTTTTTTATTTTTCTTACAAAAAAATCAAATTCCATTAAGCATATATCATAATCTTGATAAAGAAGATAAAGAACTAACAGCAGAAATTATAGCTGGGGTTAAATATCAAATATTAAGAGATGAAAATGATAATATAGAGCAAATTTTAATACCAATAAGCGAAACTTTACAAATACAAATATATAAGGATTTAGAAGATAAATATGCTATAACATTTACTCCAATTACTTATAAAGTTGAAGAAACAAGTTTAACATTTAAAATAAATAAATCAGTATATCAAGATATTATAGACAATACTCAAAACTCTAGATTAGCAAGCGCTCTACTTAGAGCATATGCAGGAACAATTAATTATACAGGAATGAAAAAAGATGATAGGGTAGTAATCGTTTATTCTCAAAAAAGAAGATTAGGTAGAATTTATGGAGATGCAAATATAAAATCAGCTATGATTGAAGTCAATAAAAAGCCTTATTATATATTTAAATATGGAGATAATGATTTTTACGATGAAAACGGAAAACAATTAGAAACATATACTTTTATATTGCCTGTTGGAAATGTTAGAATTAGTTCTCCATTTAACCCAGGAAGATTTCATCCTATTTTAAAAAAATATAGAGCCCATCTAGGAATAGATTATGCAGCACCAACAGGAACACCAGTAAAAGCAGCAGGTGCTGGAAAAATAATGTTTAGAGGAGTAAAAGGCGGATATGGAAATGTAGTTCAAGTAAATCACTCAAGTGGCTATATGACTTTATACGCACATTTAAGCAAATTTGGTAAATATAAAATAGGAGATAGTGTAAAACAAGGTCAAGTAATTGGCTATGTAGGAACTACAGGTCTTAGCACAGGGCCGCACTTACATTTTGGTATGTATAAAAACAATGCAGCAATTAACCCAGCAACAGTTGTTAGAGTTGCAAAAGATGGTCTAGTAGGCAAAGAAAAGCAAAAATTTGATTTAATAACTAAAGAATATATAAGTGAAATTAAGCATATATTAGAAAGTAAAATAACTCCTATAAAAGAAGAGAATTTTGAAAATATTGTGGAGCTTAATTAAAATATGAAAAATACAGCAGTAGCTTTTGAAATAATACAAGATTTTTTAGATGAAAAAGATGTTAGCTACGCTGAATTATTAGAAGCCCTAAAAATAATAAAAAATGATGATTATGAAGCTTATGAAAACATAATTAAAAGTCTTGATGATGAAGACTTAGGAAATATCGCAACGCTAATGCCTGAACATATGTTAAGCGATGTTTTGAAATTATCTTCAAGCAAAAAATTAGCTTTAGCATTAGGCGAATTAGAAAGCGATGATGCAACTGATTTAATGCAAAGCATTGAAGAAATTGATGATGAAAAAGCAAATAGAATTTTTTCAAATCTTAGTAAAGACGAACAAGATGATATTTTATTCTTAAAACGCTACGATGATGAAAAAGCTGGTGCTTATATGCAAACAGAGATTTTTACCGCAAAGCTTAGTGATACTCTAGAAAGTGCTATTAGCAAATATAAAGAGCTTAAAAAAAGCGAAGAAATAGAACATATAATCCAACTTTTTATAACCGATGAGAATGAAAAATTAATTTATAGTTTGCATGTAGGAGATTTAATTTTATATGAATTTAAAGATACTTTTCAGCAAATTCTAGATAAAAATGAAGATTTAGCAAAAGATTTACATTTTATTAGAGATTATGACACTATAAATGATGCTATCTCTATGGTTCAAGACTATGATTTAAGTGTAATTGCTGTAGTTGATAATAATAATAAATTATTAGGAAGAATAACTTATGATGATATACACGACTTAATCCAAGACTATGCAACAGAGCAAATGTATAACTTTGCAGGGGTTGGAGATATTGATAGCGAAGATGAAAATACTATAAAAGCAGCTAAAAGTAGGGCTAAATGGCTTATTGTAAATCTAATTACTTCGCTAATTTCAGCCCATGTTATCGCAATGTTTTCTGATGCAATAGAAAAGTTAGTAGCACTTGCAGCTTTAATGCCAATAGTTGCATCAATGGGTGGAAATACTGGCTCACAAGCACTTGCAGTAACTATTAGAAAACTTGCTTTAGGTGAATTAAGTTATGAGAATTCAAAACATATATTATTAAGAGAAATTGCTATTTCGTTTTCAAACGCAACGATTTTTGCCATTGTGTTAGGAGCTGTTGCGTATTTTTGGTTTTCAATCCCAATGCTAAGCCTTGTGATATTTATATCAATGATTTTAAATTTAGGTTTTGCAGGTTTAATTGGCTCATTAATACCTTTGGTATTAAAAAAATGTGGATTTGACCCTGCACTAGGTAGTGCAGTTTTACTAACAGCAACCACCGATGCTTTAGGGTTTTTTAGCTTTTTATTACTTGCTAAGGTAATATTGTTATAATTTAATCTACTTTTAACAAAATTATGTTTAAATTAATGATTTAATTTTCAATGAAAAAGGAGATGAAATGAAAATTTCAACAAAACTTTCGTTATGTATACTGATTAGTTTGTGTATCTTAGGTATTAGCCTAATATTTATTTCTAACAAAGGAATGCAAGAAATTGACGATGTAACAACTAAAACAGTAGAAGAATTAGCAGTAAAAGATGCTAGAAGTGCTGCAAAAAGCATTGTATTTGGATTTTATAATTTTTCTGAAAAATTATTTAAAGACTTCGTAAAAGCCGGAGATGGACCTGAAGATGCACTTGAAAGCACAATTGAATATCTTCAAGGTATGAATTTAGATAGCACAAATATTAGATTTTTTGCTGTTAATTCAGATGGAACTTATTTAGTTCATTATCAACCAGAAAAAGTAGGAAAGAATTTAAAAGCAGATTTAGATATTAAAGGCGAAAGCTATGTAGAAAAATTTGTTAAGAATGGCTTAGCAGGTGGTGGTTTTACAGAAGTTACATTCTTTGATAAGGTAGCTAATAAAAACAGAAATATCATTACCTATACTAAAAAAGATAAAAATATGGATATTATCTATGGTTGCACAATAGATATGGATATAACAAATCAAGAAATCGCTGAAGTAGGTAAAATAATTGATGAAGTTATTAGTAGCTCAAATTACAAATTTACATTAGCAGCAGTTGTTATAGCAGCTATAATTTTAATATTAATGATTATCTTCGTAAAATTCCAAATCACTCGCCCACTAAATAATCTAACAGCTAAATCAAACGAACTTAGCAGTGGAGATGGAGATTTAACTAAAAAGCTAGATGATAAAGGTAATGATGAAATAGCTCAAGCTTGTAAAGCTATTAATATATTCTTAGAAAAAGTAAGAATTCTAATAGCACAAGCAAAAGATATCTCAAATGAAAATGCTTCAATAGCAAATGAATTAAGCCACACAAGTCTTCAAACAGGTAAGCGTGCAGAAGAAGGTAGTGTAATAGTTACAGAAGTAGCTAATAAAGGAACTAATACTAAAGATAACCTTGATAAAGGC
>NZ_JACGAX010000031.1:0-16471 GCF_020138145.1 Campylobacter sp. RM9334 | reverse complement strand
AATTTTTTTTATGTGCTAATTTACCTTGATTTTTGATAAGTAAAACCTCACTTAAAATACTAAACGCAATTTCTCTTGGCTCCTGATTTGCAATGTCTAAACCTATTGGAGCATAAATTTTATTAAATAATTCGGCACTAAAATTATCTTTAATCAGCTCATCTTTAATGAATTTATGTTTAGTTTTACTTCCAATAACACCAACATATTTTGCATTTTTATCTATTACATTTTTTAAGCATTTATAATCATCTAAATGAGATTTTGTAACAATAATTACATAAGTATTATCATCAATATCTAAAAAACTCAAATCTTCATAATTACTGAAATATTCTTCATTTGCTAAACCTTGCAAATAATCTTGCCTATCATCAATTAAAATGGAATAAAAACCTAAATATTTTGATAAAAATAGTATTTCTTTACCAATATGTCCTGCTCCACATATTATTAATTTTGCTTTTTGATTAATAATTTTTATATAACCACTCGCAAGCCCGCCACACTGCATTTTTAAATCTCCATTCGGTGTTAATTCGTGATTAAAAATTTTACTTTTATTATTTTCTAAACATTCTTTAGCTTCTTTTAAAACTTCAAATTCTAATTTACCACCACCTATACTTCCAATGCTTGTGCCATCGCTAAATAAAGCCATCATAGAACCTGCATTTCTAGGAGTGCTACCACTTGATTTTGTAAGAGTTATTAAGGCAATTTTTTCATTTTTCTCACATCTTTTATATATTTCTTTTATTATCAATTCATCCATTTTTATTCCTATTTTCAAAATACATCAAAGCTTCAAGAACCCCACCACCTATGCTCCTAGCCTTATCTGAAATACTAAAGCAATTTTCATATTCACTAATTCTTGGGTCAATATCTGCAATTTTAAGACCCTTTACTACTTCAAAATTATCATTAATAATACCTCTTAAAAGCCCACTTATACTAGCTTTAACAGGTGTATTATCAATATATGCAATAATTTCTTCTTCTTTTACAATATCACCTATTTTAGCAATAGCTTTAAAGATTCCATTATCGTTTGCATAAATTACTCTTTTTGCTCCAATTCCTTTTACTTCAGCAGGAATTCCTGTATTTTTCTCTGCAAAACCACTTAAAATAACCTTGCCTAAATTATGGCCGCGATTACTCTCGATTACAGCGTGAGCGTCAATTCCAGCACAAAACCCAGGTCCAATAGCAATCACAATAGGAGCCATATTAATATTTGTTCCTAAATTCCTTTTAGCTAAAATTGAATCAATTAAAGCCCTTGGTTTTATATAATTTAAAATATCTAAATTCTCATCAATTATAATAGGGATAAAATCCTTACAATCTAAAATCTCATCTTTATTAACTAACTTCGCTTTTATACCTTCTATTTCGCAAGTTTTATCATAAACTGCTTGAGAAAAACAAACTTTTGTTCTAATTGAACTTGGTTTTAAACATTCTAATAAAAGTATCTTAAAGCCTGCTCTAAAAAGCCTAGCAGCAATACCACTAGCAATATCACCCGCTCCTCTAATAATTACAAATTCACTCATCAATCAACCTTAAATCTTCTTTAGTATCTATATCTTTTCCTTCTAATTCATCATATAAATCAACAAAAATTACTTTATCTTTATATTTTTGAATTAGCACTTTTCCACCGCTATCATTATCTAATTCGCACAATTCTTTAAAATATTTTTTATCAAAAATAGTAGGCAAGGAATTAATATTATTAAATCTAGGAACAACAATATAATTTTCTTTATATTTTGAAATGATAGTTTTTATTGAATTAGTTTTTAAAAATATTTGATCAATCGGTAAAAATATTGCGTAATCATAATCTAAAACATTGTTTAAAGCTATTTTTATACTTGTATTTTGACCCTTATTAAAGGCATTTAAAACCACATTAAAATCTTTATAATTTGTCTTTAAATACTCGTAATTATTCTCATTAGCAACTATTTTAATATCCATATTAAGCTCTAAAGTTTTTTGAATAATCAAATCAATAAAATAAGTATTTTTATATTTTAAAAATGATTTATTTAAACCAAGCCTTCTTGAATATCCAGCTGCTAAGATAATACAAATTCCTTTCAAAAATTAAGCCTTATATATTTTTCTTCTTTTAAAAAACCAGCTAATAATCTAAAATTTTTTAATCTTTTTGCAAGTTCATTTAATACTTTTAAATCATCGCATCTATTAAAAAAAATAAAATTATCAGAATTTAAACTAATATTTTCAAACATTTTTAAACAAATTTTTTCTATTAAATCAATACTTAAAACATCACTTTTACTCACTTCAAATACTTTCAAAAAATCATCAAACCTATGAATGAAATTCTCATTTAATTGATAATTTAATAAATGAAGTGGAATAATTCCTATTATTTTATTGGTATTTTCTAAAATAACAGGCTCATTATTTTTCCAAACTTTATAAGGCAATTCCTTAGCTCCATCAGCTTCATATATAAACAAATCACAATTTTTATAAAAATCACTAAAATCATCTAAAGCATTTACTTTATTGTCAATAATTTTTCCACATAAATTAACGCCTTTTTTAAGATTTGTAATACTTGTTTGATTATATAGATTATTAAAATTTATATCTTTTACTTCATACATTTTTGTACTTGTTGTAAGAATTGTGATTTTATCTTGATTTTGTTTAGCTAGATTATAAGCAAAAGTGGTCTTCCCACCAGAGCCTATAATCGCAATTTTGTCTTTATATTTAATATCTAAAGCTTCATTTAGCATTATTTGCAGTATCTTCTATGGCTTGAAAGATTTTTTTATATCCTGTGCAACGACATAGATTACCAGACACCCCTCGCCTTATTTCAAACTTAGTAGGCATTTTATTTTTACTAAGCAAAGCAGTTGATGAAATAATAAACCCAGGAGTGCAAAATCCACACTGAACAGCTCCATTTTTTATAAAATTTTCTTGTAAAAGACTTAAGCCATCAAAAGGGGTTAAACCTTCTATAGTAGTTATTTTTTTACCATCAGCCCAAGCTGCTAAATAAATACAGCTATTTACATTTTTACCATCAACCAAAACAGCACAAGCTCCACATTCACCAACACTACAGCCTTCTTTAGTTCCACTTAATTGTAATACATTTCTTATTAATTCAAGCAATGACATTCTAGGGTCAATGTGTAATTCATAAAATTTATCATTTATATAAGTTTTAATTTTCATAATTTTTTCCTATTAATTCATAAATAGCTCTTTTTGTAAGCGTTGTTAAAAGATTATTTCTAAAATCTTTAGAAGCTCTCCAAGAATCTCTTGCCTTTGTTTCATTTAAAATATTATTAGCAATTTTTTCAATATTTTCCTTAGTTAATTTTAAACCTTTTGCTAACTTTTCACTTTCTTTAGCTCTAATAGGAGTAGGAGCAGCCACTCCGTAAGCTAATTTTAAATCAATTATCTCATCATTATTAGTTTTTAACATAACACTAACTCCAATTGTAGCTATATCCATAGCATTTCTTTGAGCAAATTTTATATATTTACTAACATAACCATTAAAAGATTTTTTAGGAATTTTAATACTTGTTAAAATATCTCCTTTTTCTAATTTAACAACACCAGAACTAATATAAAAATCATTTATAGCAATTTCTTTGCGTGTGTCTTCATTGTAAATAACTAAAATCGCATCAAGAGTAAAAAGACTTGAAGCACTATCAGCAGAAGTTGCACCATTGCAAATATTTCCACCTATTGTGGCCATATTTCTAATTTGCGGGCCACCAACTAGAGCAGCTGCTTGTTTTAGATTTGTTAAATTATTTTTTATAATTTCATTATTTTCTATATCATCAAAAGTGCATAATGCGCCTATATGAATAAACTCATCATCAATTGTTATGGTTTTTAATTCTTTTAAAGTATTAATTCCTATTAAATGCTTATTTGCATATTTTTTATCCAAACTTCTAAGTTTAATTAAAATATCAGTTCCGCCTGCAATTAATACCGAATCATCTATAGTTTTTAATAACCTACTAGCTTCATTAACGCTTTTTGCTTCCGTGTAATTACTTAAATAATACATTCTTTATCCTTAGCTTGAAAAAATCTTTCTGGTGTTATTGGAATTTGATTAAACTCTATATTTGTAGCATCAAGCACTGCATTTCTAATAGCAGGTGCAGGAGAACACATAGGAGGTTCACCTAAAGACTTATTACCAAATGGACCATAAGGGTCATAATTATCAACAAAACTAACATCTAAATCAGGAACATCAAGTGCAGTTGGAACTTTATAATCTAAAAGATTATTGTTTAAAATCTTACCTGTTTTTTTGTCATATTTTAATTCTTCTAATAAAGCATAAGGAATTGCCATTCCCATTCCGCCTTCTACTTGAGAACTTGCTAAAAGTGGATTTAATACCTTACCAGCATCATGAACATTTAAAATATCTAATATCTCTATTTTTCCTGTATTCATATCAACTTCAACCATAGCCATAGTAATACCATAACTATAAGAATTTGTATGGCAATTTACACTTGCAAATGCCGATAAACTTTTAGCCTTTTGCCAATCATAAGTAGTGTGTAAAGCAAAATCAGCCAAACTCATTAAAACTTCTTTATTCTTAAAAACAATATTTGCATTTTCTAAATCAAGATTTGCAAAATCAACATCTTTTAATCTCGCTGCTGTTTTTAATATTTTTGTTTTTAATTTTAAAGCAGCTTCTTTTACTGCAAGCCCTGTTACATAGCTTTGTCTTGAAGCATAAGCTCCTGTATCAAATGGAGCCGTATCTGTATCAGTATTCGCATCAACTATAACCCAATCATAAGGAATACTTAAAACTTCTGCTGCCATTTGAGCTAAAACCGTATCAGAACCTTGTCCGATTTCAGTTGAACCTAGCATTAGTTTAATATGTGCATCTTGATTTAGTATTACTCTAGCTGCTGCTGTTTCTAAGCCCTTTGGATAAACACCTGTTGTATAAGTAAAGGTTGCAAGCCCTACCCCACGCTTTTTATAAGAGTGTTTAAATTCTTTACAGGCTTTTTGTTTTTCATAGTAATTAAATTTATCTTTAGCAACCTTAATACATTCTTTTAATTTAGCTGATTTTTGAATAACTTGATTTAGTGGATTTAAAACATCATTTCCTACTATATTTTTTTCTCTAAAACTAATAGAATCAAAACCCATTTTTCTAGCTACATTTTCCATAAAACTTTCTATAAAAAACATAACCTGTGGAACTCCATATCCTCTCATAGCCCCAGCTGTTGCTATATTTGTATGAACGGTTTTAATGTCATATCTAAAGTTAGGAATATTATATAAAGATAATAAAACTCCACCACCTTTAATACCAACCGAATGAGTATGAGATGCGTAAGCTCCTTTATTTGATAATACTTCTATATCTAAAGCATTTATAAAGCCATCTTTACTAATACCCATTTTTGCTTTATATTCCATTTCGTGTCTTGTTCTTGTATATGCGATACTTTCTTCTCTATCAAGTGCAATTTGAACAATTTCTCCACCCATAGCCATAGATAAAGCAACGCAAAGTGGCTCTATTGTTACTTCTTGTTTATTACCAAAACCACCACCAACAAAAGGTTTTATAACTCTAAAATAACTCCAATGTTTTTCAAAAACTTCGCCTAAAATTCTTCTTAAAATATGTGGAATTTGAGTTGAACTTACTACCACATAACGATTATCTTGGTCTTTATAAGCATAAGCAATCTGATTTTCCATATGGCAATGTTGTTGTAAAGGAACTTTAAATGTATCACTAAAAACATAATCGCTATTAGCTAAAGCCGATTCTACATCTCCAACTTTACTAATAGTATGAGCCATTATATTACTATCTAAATCCTCATGAATTTTCGCAGCCCCTTCTTGCATTGCTTCTTGTGGGGTTAGATAAAAAGGAAGCTCATCATATTCAACCTTTACCTTACTTACAGCAATTTTTGCAGCTAAATCAGTGGTTGCAATAATAGCTGCTATTTCATCTCCAAATAATCTAACATGCTCTGTTAAAATGGTTCTATCATACCTATCTCTAGTCTTTGGGTCTAGTCCAAATGGATGACCTGCGGTTGCAAACTTAGTTTTTGGCATATCTTTATAAGTTAAAATTTTAATAACCCCATCAACCTTTAAAGCTTCGCTAAAATCAAAACTTTTAACATATCCATGTGCTATGCTAGATCTTACTATTCTTGCATAAAACTTTTTCTTAGTAGGAATATCAGCAGTATAAATTGCTTTACCTGTAACTTTAGCGTAAGCATCCCATCTTGTTTCACTTTTACCTATCGTTTTAAATTCTTCTTTCATACTCACCCTTATTTATCTTTTGCAAAAAATAAAGAAGCTATCATAGAAATTACACAAACTCCTACTATGCTATCTTTAAAAACCCAACTTATATAACCTGGCAAATTACTAGTAATTTCAGGATGGACTCCAAACCCATACCCAAGACCAAAAGTAATACCTAATATCA
Source organism: Campylobacter sp. RM9334 (assembly GCF_020138145.1). Taxonomy (NCBI): domain Bacteria; kingdom Pseudomonadati; phylum Campylobacterota; class Epsilonproteobacteria; order Campylobacterales; family Campylobacteraceae; genus Campylobacter; species Campylobacter sp. RM9334. The sequence continues at coordinate 9,909 of NZ_JACGAX010000031.1, read as the reverse complement.
TTACATTTTTGTTGCTAAATCCAGCATAAGCTACAATCTTAATACCATTTATCAAAATCATAGCAAAAATCATAATAACTGCACCCCCTAAAACACTATCTGGAATAGTCCTAAAAACAGCTCCTAATTTAGGAATAAAAGCTGATACTATAATAAAAAAAGCACCTAAAGCTATGCAATATTTATTTATAATTTTTGTCATTGCTATTATTCCTGCATTTTGACCATAAGCTGTATTAGGTAAAGCATTTAACAAACTAGCCACCATACAACCAACACCATCTGCTAAAATAGCTCCACTGATTTCTTTTTCTTTAGCACACCTATTAAAAGCTGCTACGGTAATTCCATTAACATTTCCAATAGTTTCTAAACTTGTGATTATATAAACGATAATGGCACTTACAATAGGGGCTAGTTCAAAATGAAATTCATTAATTAAAATAATTGGAATAGGCAAGCTAAACCAACTTGCTTCACTAATAATACTAGTATCTACTCTACCTACCATATAAGCTAAAAAATATCCCACAACAAGACCTATTAAAATAGCTGAAACTTTAAAGATACCCTTTGCAAATCGTTGAATAGCAATAATGATTGCAAAAGTGCTAAAAGATAAACATAAATTAATAATATCCCCATAAGTTCCCATTTTTTTAGCAGCTAAACCACCCGCACAATAATTAACACCCACATCTAATAAATTAATGCCGATTGCAATTAATACAACACCTATTACTAATTCAGATAAAATCTTTGTGATATATTTGTAAGCAAAACCAATAAATATAGTGATTATACTGCCTATAAGAGAAGAAGCTAAAATTGCACTAAAACCATAAGTATTTGCAACACTTATAGCTGTTGGCACAAAAGCAAATGTAGTCCCCATAACTATTGGAAGATTAGCACCTATTTGGATATTTTTATATTTGATTGGATAAAGTTGCAGAAGAGTTACTATGCCAGAAGCTAGCATAGCTGATTGGATTAAACTGATACTTTCTTGCGTGGATATTACAATACTCGTACTATTTAAGACCCCTATAATTATCAAAATGGGGGCTAAATTTCCTGTAAACATAGCAAGAACATGCTGCATTCCCAAAGGAAGTGCTACAAAAAACGGGGGTTTTCCTTCTAGTTGGTAAATTAAATTCTTATTTTTCATCACACACTTTCATTTTAGATAAAAGTGATTATATAAAATCTTACTTAAAATCATCTTGATATTTATTGATAATGCTAAAACATAAGTAGAATTAAATTCCTAAGTTAAATAATAAAAATATATTTATACTAAAAAAATAATCATCATAAAATCTCATATATAAATATTAATTTATAACAAGGCTAAAATAAATCATATTAAAATATAAAACCGAAAAATTAATTCCGATTTTATATTTAAATTCCTAAATATTTTTTGCGAATATTATCATCATTTGCAAGGTCAATTCCTTTGCCTTCTAAAACGATTTTACCATTTTCTAAAACATAAGCCCTATCGCTTATTTTTAATGCTTGTTGGGCGTTTTGCTCTACTAATAAAATAGTAATTCCTTCATTTTTTAAAACCTTAATTATCTCAAAAACTTCTCCTACAATCTTAGGTGCAAGTCCTAGACTTGGTTCATCTAACATAAGTAATTTTGGCTCTCCCATTAAAGCTCTTGAGATTGCTAACATTTGTGCTTCTCCACCACTTAAATTCCTTGCTAAGGTATTATTTTTTTGCTTTAAGCGTGGGAATAATCTATACATTTGCTCTTTTAAATGCTCGTAATTATCAGCATTATAAAACGCTCCCATTTTAAGATTATCTTCTATGCTAAGATTTGCAAAAACTCTTCTTCCTTCTGGCACAAGGCTAATTCCTTTTTGAACTAGAGTATGAGTTTTATGCCTTTCTATTTCATAACCTAAAAAATTAATCTCCCCACTACGCTTAGGAATATTCAAAATCGCATTTAAAGTGCTAGTTTTACCAGCCCCGTTACTACCTACAATACTTACGATTTCTCCTGAGTTTATATGAAAACTAATATCATCAACAGCTTTAATCAAACCATAATGAACGCTTAAGTTTTTAACCTTTAACATTAAAAATCTCCTAAATATGCTTTAATTACTTCATTATTATTAACTGCTTCTTTTGGTGAGCCTAAGAAAATACTCTTACCATAATCAAGCACTAAAACCCTATCACATAAGCTATTTACAAACTTCATATCATGCTCAATCAACACTATACTAAGCTCTTTTTTAAGAGTAGTTATAATATCTGCTAATTCATTGCTCTCAGTCCCATTCATTCCTGCTACAGGCTCATCAAGTAATAATAATTTTGGCTTTAGTGCTAATGCTCTTGCTATTTCTAATTTTCTTTGTTCTCCATAACTTAATTCGGTTGATTTTGCATTAGCTAAATGAGAGATTTTAAGAGTATTTAGTATTTTTATTGCTTCTTCTCTTGCTTGTTTTTCAGCCTTTTTATATCTTGCAATATGCAAAAACGCTTCAAAAATATTGTAATTAATACTACAATTTAGCCCTATTAAAACATTCTCAAGCACACTCATAGATGAAAATAATCTAATATTTTGAAAAGTCCTTGCAATGCCTAATTTTGTGATTTCTAATTGATTTAGATTTGTAATGTTTTTATTATCAAAAATAATCTCACCCGAACTTGGTTTATAAGCTCCTGAAATTATATTAAATAAAGTAGTTTTCCCTGCTCCATTAGGTCCAATAAGTCCAAAAACTTCACCTTTTTTAACGCTAAGATTTGCATTATTTATAGCCTTTACTCCACCAAAATTCTTATCAATATTCTTAAGCTCTAAAATCATTTTTTAAACCTTTTAAAAATAATATCGCTTAGCTCCTTATCGCCAAAAATCCCACGCCTTGCAAATAGCATTACTAAAATTAATATGATAGAAAACACAAGCATTCTAAGTCCTGGCAAACCTTTTGTCTCATAACCAAAAATGCTCATAGGTTCATCTAAAAATCTAAGCCACTCACTTCCACCAATTACTAAAATAGCTCCAATAATTGCTCCTGTAGTGCTTCCTAACCCACCTAAAACTATGATAATTAATAATTGGAATGTAAATAAAAAGTCAAATTGTTCAGGCGTAACACTTGTGATATAACAAGCTAAAAGCCCACCTGCTACACCTTCTAAAAAAGCACTAGTCCCAAAAGCTAAAGTCTTAATCCTAAAAGTATTAATCCCCATAGCTAAAGCTGCATCTTCATCATCTCTTACAGCCTTCATTGCTCTGCCGTATTTTGAATAAATGATATTAAGTATTAAAATAACGCTAATAATAGTAATAATTCCAACTATATATAAAAAATTATTCGGTTTTGGAATTTCATTTAACCCTTGCACTCCGTTTGTAAAAGCTGCGAAATTAAGTGCAATTAATTTAATAATTATCCCAAATCCAAGCGTAACGATAGCTAAATAATCTCCCCTTACACGAAAAACAGCAAAGCTTAAGATTAAAGATAAAGCCAAAGCACTAAAACCACCCGCTAATAAAGCTATAAAAAAGCTATCAGTATGAAATGATAAAATAAATGGATGCGGGTCTAATAAGCTAAATTGATCTTGCTTAGCTTCAATATCAAGCAATAATAAAGCCGTAATATAAGCACCAACTGCAACAAAACCATTAGGCTCTAGGCTAAATTGCCCTGTTACACCATTGATTAGATTATAAGATACTGCCAAGATTATAAAAATACTAATATTTATAAAAGTTCTTAAAGCATAATCACTCAAGCAATATTGAGCCGCAAAAATGCTTAAAACTGCTAAGATTAAAATGATTATTGAAAATATATTTTTCATTAAAATCTACTCCTTTCATAATCTTGTCCCATAATTCCTGTTGGTTTAAACAATAAAACAAATACTAAAAATATAAATGCAAAACCATCTTTAAACCCTGCTAAATCAGGCACAAAAGCTACTATTAAAACTTCGCAAAATCCAATTATAAGCCCACCAAGAACAGCTCCGCCAACGCTACCAATACCACCTAAAACAGCAGCTCCAAAAGCCTTAAGCCCTATTAAAACTCCCATATTAGGGTCAATTTGTGGATATTTACACGCCCAAAAAATCCCGCCAATACAAGCTAACATTGAGCCTAGTGCAAATACAAAAGCTATAATTTTATTAGCATCAATTCCCATTAAAGCAACGGTTGAAATATCAAAAGCAAGTGCACGAATAGCAATTCCATATTTGCTTTTATACAAAATCAACAAAACAGCTATTAAAATAATAATAGTTAAAGTTGGAATTATCAAATCAAGCAAAGACATTCTAATATCAAATAAATTAATAGGATTTATCAAAATACTTGGTGCATTAAATGGTTGTGGTGTGCTTGTAAATAATACATTTATTAGATTTTCTAAGAAAAACGAAACTCCAATAGCAGTTATTAATAGTGAAATTCTAGGAGAATTTCTAAGTGGCTTATAAGCAATCTTATCAATGCTAATTCCAAGTGCAATACAAATTAATATAGCAAAACCAAAAGCAGGTATAAACGGAAAGGCAAAAAAATTAAGTGCAAATAAACAAGCATACGAGCCTATCATCATAATATCGCCGTGAGCAAAATTGATAAGCCTTAAAACTCCATAAACCATAGTATATCCAATAGCAATTAGTGCATACATTGAGCCTAGTGAAAAGCCATTGAAAATCTGTTGAATAAGTAGCGTTGAACTCATTAAAAACCTTTTTTGAAAATAAAAAGAAATATTAATAAACTAAGCTTAATTTCATAATAATTTTTAAGATTAATTATAAGAATTTGTAAATTCGTAACACTTTTTTACAAAATTACAAAAATTATATTTAATCTTTTAAATATTATTTATAAAAATCCTTAGGAAAAGGCTTTAATATGCTATTGCTTAATTCTTTAGCCATTAAGCTTTCAAATTCTAAATCCTTGCATACTTTTTTGCTCTCAATTACCTTGCCTTTATCAAGGACTAAAACTTCATCACAAAATAATTTTATAATCCTTAAATCATGAGTTATTACGATATAGCTTAAATCCTTTTGAAGATTTTTTAAAGTCTTTAAAATCTTTGCTTGAATTAATACATCTAATGAACTTGTAGCTTCATCTAAAATAAGTATTTTTGGCTTAATTGAAATAGCTCTTGCTATGCTTAGCCTTTGTAATTGTCCCCCACTTAACATTGAGCATTTTTTATCTAATAAGTCTTGATTTAATTCTAATAATTCTAAGCATTCTAAAGCTCTTTTTTTAATCTCGCTTTTGCTAAAATTAGTAAGATTTTCTAAAGGTTCAATCAAGGCTTCATAAACGCTAAAATCAGGGTTAAAAGATGCTCTTGAGTCTTGAAATACTATTTGAATTAATTTTTTATACTCTTTATTATCTTGTATTTTTACATTGTTTAAAAATACATTTCCAGAATTTGCTTTGTAAATATTAGCAATGATTTTTGCTAAAGTGCTTTTGCCACTTCCACTAATTCCTAAAATACCTAAAGAATTATTCTCATCTAAATTAAAGCTAACTCCATTTAAAACTTGAGTATATTTATCGCTAAATAAATTTGAATTTTTATATGAATATGAGATATTTTCTACCTTAAGCATTGCTAACTCCATATAATGATAAATGTGAATTAATTAATTCTTTTGTTATATTTGCTTGTGGGTTTTTAAATATATCAATACAAGTTGCTTCTTCAACAATCCTTGCATTATCCATAACATAAACATAATCAGCAAGTCTTGCAACAACTCCAAAATCATGAGTTATTAACAATATCCCTATTTTGCTTGATATTTCTTCTAATATATCTAAAACTGCAGCTTGAGAAATCAAATCCAAATCACTCGTAGGCTCATCTGCTATTATAAATTTCGCACGAGATACTAAGGCTAAAGCTATCATAATTCTTTGAAGCATTCCGCCACTGCATTCGTGTGGATAAAGATTTAAAACGCTTTCGTTCAATTTAACTTTATTTAAAATCTCTTTTATATATTCATTATCAATTTTTAAATTCCTTGCCTTTAAAGTCTCATAAAAGCAGTTTTTGATACTAAATAAAGGATTAAAAGCTGTTCTTGGATTTTGCATAATACAAGCAATATTTTGCTTTGAATTATCATCTAAACAAATACTCCCGCTAAGCTTTAAATTATTTGCTACATATCCCATAATAGCTGTTGCTATTAGGCTTTTTCCACTTCCACTAAGCCCTAATAAAGCCGTGATTTTTCCACTTTGTATATTCATACTAACATTATTTACTAAGGCTGTATCTTTATAAAATATATTTAAATTTTTTACTATTATTTTATCCATGACTTTCAACTTGTATTAAATTTTCAAATTTATCTCTTAAAATATCGCCTAATAAATTAAAAGCAATAATTACAATTAACATAGCAATTCCAGGATACAAAATAAGCTCATAATGAGTTAAAATATAATCTTTTGTTTCAGCTATCATTATCCCCCATTCAGCCTGTGGAGCTTTTACCCCAAGCCCAAGCAAACTAAGACCTGAAATATGTAGCATTATATGCCCTAAATCAAGCGTGCTTAATACCAGTAGCTGCATACAAATAGGCTTTGCAAAATGCTTTTTAAAAATCTTAAAATTACTAGCTCCACAAGTTTTGCTAATTAATACATATTCAGTATTTTTTAACTTTAAAACAATGCTTCTAATAATCCTTGCATACCAAGCCCAGTGAGTTAAAGCAATGGCTATAATTATATTTAATAAACCAGTTCCTAAAATCCCTACGAAAAATAAAGCCAAAACAATAGTAGGAAAGCATAAAAATATATCACAAATTCTCATTAAAAAATTATCAATTTTATTATTTGAAAATCCAGCTATAAAACCTACACTAACGCCTAAAACTATTATTATAATAATGGTTGAAAAGGTAGCTAGAATTGAAATATAAGCACCTTCTAAAATCCTTGAGAAAATATCTCGCCCTAAATGATCAGTCCCAAAAATATGCAATAATGAATTACTAGCAAATTTATTCGCTAAATTAATCTCATTTGCACTATAAGGTGCATAATATTTACCAAATAAAGCAAGTAAGATTATAAAAGCACATAAAAAATACACGAAATATTCATAAATTTTCTTACTCATATCTAATCCTTGGGTCAATTATCGCATATAAAATATCAGTGATTAAATTAATTAAAATAAACACAAAACACATCATCATACTAAAAGCTTGAATTACAGGATAATCACTATAATAAATAGCACTTACAGCATAACGACCAACTCCAGGATAAGCAAAAATATTTTCAATCACCAAAGCCCCACCAAAAAGTTCAGCTATATGCATACCAAAAGCAGTTATTAAAGGTAGTAAAGAATTAAATAAAATATGTTTTGAATATATCTTATACTTTCCTACACCACGCATTTTTGCATAAGCTATAAATCTTTCATTACAAGCTTGTAAAAAATTAATCCTAATAAATCTAGCATTAATAGCAATTGACATAAAAGATATTGCTAATGCAGGCATTATTAAATGATTAATCCCACCTATGCCAAAAGGAGGCAATAAATTAAGCTCAACAGAAAAAAATAAAATAAATAATAAACCAAGCCAAAAACTAGGAGTGCTAACACCTAAAAATGAAAAAATCCTTACAAAATAATCAAAAAAATGATTTTTATAAATTGCAGAAAACACCCCAAAAGGAATAGAGATTACAAAAGTTATAAGCAAGGCAAATGATGTTAGCTTTAAAGTATTTCCCAAGTATTCAAATAAATCAGGTGCAATTTTACGATTAGTAAAATATGATGTCCCAAAATCTAATTGCAAGGCGTTTTTTACCCAAACTATATATTGAGTAATTATTGGCTCATTTAAGCCTAGCATAATTCTTGTATGCTCTATCGCTTCATCAGTTGGTGCTATCCCACTAACTTGCAAATAATTCATAACAGCATCAGTTCCATTAAGTCTAATTAATAAAAAAATAAAAATTGATGCTAAAAATAAGCAAATAATGGCATATAAAGTTCTTTTTAATATGAATTTTTTCATACTACTCCTTAATTTCTATATCATCAAAAGGAATTTCATATTTTAAAATACTCGTTTTAACTCCTTTTAATTTAGGACTTGCAACGCATATATTTGTATGATATACAATAGGAATATATACCGCTTCATCGTGTAAGATTGTAAGTATTTCTTTAGCTAGTTTAGATTTTTCATCTTTATTCATTGTTTTAGATAATTTTTCTATATTTTCATCAATTAGTGGTTTTTGCTTTAATCCAATTTGAGCCATATAATCAGCGTGAGCTGGTGCAACCATAGAAGCCATAAAAATTTCAGGCTCATAAGGAGCTCCCCAAGTAGCATTAAAGATTAATTCAAATTCCCCATTTCTATGTCTTTTATAAAATATAGTGCTTTCATTAGCTTGTAAGATTAGATTAATTCCTATTTCTTTTAAATTCGCTTGTAATACTTCTGATATAGCCTTTTGCTCTGCATTAATGCCTATATAAGAAATCACTACATCTAATCTTTTGCCATCTTTTTCTAAAAAGCCATTTTTAAATTCCCAACCATTATCAAGTAATAATTGCTTAGCTTTTTTAGGATTATATTCGTATGTACTTCTATCAATTTTACCATTTGGCACATTATCATCATAGAAAAAATCAGCCTTTGGTCTTGTCCCATAGAAAACATATTTGCTAATTTCATCTTTATTAATAGCCATATTAATAGCCTTTCTTACATTAATATCATTTGTTGGATATTTTGCTGTATTTTGTGCTATTAAAATAGTGCTAAGTGGCTTTGAAATTAGCGTTTGATAATCGCTTTTTTGCAAGTTTATAAAATCTTCTAAGCTAATTTCTCCATCAGTATAAATATAATCAATTTCTTTTGTTTTTAGAGCTATTACTTTTGAGCTTGGATCAGGGATTATTTTGCATACTATGCTATCAATTTTAGCTTTTTCGCCCCAATAATTTTCATTTTTAACAAACTTATCATAAACGCCTAATTTAGTATCAACGAATTTCCATTTACCTGTGCCAATTGGTGCTTTTATACCATCTTTTGTATTATTATCAATCATAGCACTTGGAGCTATAAATCTAAAAGGACGAATAAGACTAAGTTCTCTTAAAGTAGGTTCATAAATATGTTTTAAATGAAGCTTTACTTCATAATCATTAACCACTTCAAGATAATCAAAAGCTCTTACAAGTGCAAAAGAAATATGCCTTTGTTTATTAGCAAAAATTGCATCAAAATTAAGCTTTACTGCATTTGCATTAAAGTCTTCTCCATTAGAAAACTTAACTCCTTTTCTAAGATAAAAAGTATATACCAAACCATCTTCGCTAATCTCCCAAGAAGTAGCTAGGCTAGGTATTATTTGATTATCTTGCGAGTATGAGACAAATCCTTCATAAACCATATTTTGAGCAAACATTTCATTTGGAGAATACAAATGTGGATTTAGTTCTCCTACATTTTTAGAAGTAGCTACTTTTAGCTCACTTGAATTTAAAAAACTAATTAATAAAATAAATACAAAAAATAATTTTTTCATTTTAATCCTTTATATTGTTTCTGGCTGAATAGTAATATGATGTATATTAAACTCATTCTTAAGTAAAGAATTAAGCTCTTGTAAAACACTTTTAAACTCATTTAAATCATCTAAGATTATATGAGCTGTTAGTATATGATAATCTTGAGATATTGAATGAATGTGTATATCGTGAATATCTTTTATATTTAAATCTTGCTTTAATATAAATTCTTTTACTTCACTAATCTCAATGAATGAA
>NZ_JACGAX010000030.1:0-18289 GCF_020138145.1 Campylobacter sp. RM9334 | reverse complement strand
TTTTCAAGTAGCTTTCTTTTTCTAGTAATATCCCCGCCGTAGCATTTAGCAGTAACATTTTTACCCATTGATTTTACATTTTCACGAGCTATGATTTTATTGCCTATACTTGCTTGAATTGCTACTTCAAATAATTGTCTAGGCACAATATCTTTCATAGCTTTTACTAAATCTCTACCTTTGCTTAAAGCCTTTTGATTTGGTACGATAATGCTTAACGCATCAACCGCTTCTCCTGCCACTTTTATATCAAGCTTTACTAAATCTCCCACTCTATAATCACAAAATTCATAATCAAAACTAGCATATCCACGAGTAAGTGATTTTAATTTATCATAAAAGTCCATAATAATTTCATTCATAGGTATATCGTATTCAAGCAATACTCTATTTTCTGTTATATAATCCATTTTTGTTTGTATTGCACGGCGATTATTTAAAAGAGTAATTAAATTCCCTAAAAACTCGCTAGGAGTTATTATGGTAGCTTTTACATAAGGCTCTTTTATGTGGTCTATTTTATTTACAGGTGGTAAGTCGCTTGGGTTTTGGATATTTAATACGCTTCCATCGGTTAAATTAACTTCATAAGTAACACTAGGAGCGGTTGCTATTAGGTCTAGATTAAACTCACGCTCTAAGCGTTCTTTTATAACTTCCATATGTAATAAACCTAAAAAGCCAACCCTAAAGCCAAAACCTAAAGCAAGTGAAGTTTCTGGCTCGTATGAGATTGAGCTATCGTTTAGTTTTAATTTATCTAAAGCATCTCTTAAATCTTCAAATTTATCAGTTTCAATCGGATAAATCCCTGCAAATACAAAGGCTTTTGCTTTAGCAAAACCTTCAATTGGCTCTGTTGCTTTATCTTTTGCTAGGGTTATTGTATCTCCTACGCTAATTTGTGCTATGTCTTTTAATCCTAATACAACGATACCAACTTCTCCTGCTTTAATTGTATTTGTTGGCATTGGATTTAGTGGGTGTGGATAGCGTAAATCTAATACATTATGCTTTACGCCTTCGTGCATTAAATATATTTCATCGTTTTTATTAATCTCTCCGTCCCTTACTCTAACTAAAGCTAAAGCCCCTAAATAGCTATCAAACCAGCTATCATAAATTAGTGCTTTTAGCTTATTTTGATTACTTTTTGGTGCAGGAATTCTCTCACAAATTGCTTGTAATAATTCAGCAATTCCTATCCCAGCTTTTGCACTAACTTCTATTGCATTAGAACAATCAATTCCTATTATATGCTCAATTTCAGCCTTTACTTTTGCAGGATTTGCTGCTGGTAGGTCAATTTTATTAATTACAGGAATTATTTCTAAATCATGCTCAATTGCCATATAAACATTCGCAATTGTTTGTGCTTGAACGCCTTGTGAAGCATCAACTACTAATAATGCCCCTTCGCAACTTGCTAAACTTCTACTAACTTCATACGAAAAATCCACATGACCTGGGGTGTCAATAAGATTTAAAATATAATTTTCTTTATTATAAGTATAATTTAATCTAACTGATTGAGCTTTTATAGTAATTCCACGCTCTTTTTCTATATCCATAGTATCCATTACTTGCTTACTCATTTTGCGTTGCTCTATAGCATTGCAAGTTGTGATTAAACAATCTGCTAAAGTGCTTTTACCATGGTCTATATGTGCTATTATTGAAAAATTTCTTATATTTTGCATTAAAGTTCCATTATTTTGATGTGATTTTTAATATTAACAAAAAATAATAAATTACAGATTGTAAAAAGGGCATAAAGCCCTTTTTTAGCAAAATTTCTTGTAATTTGTAGCTAGACCTGCAAGGCTAGTTTCTTTATATCTTGTATCCATATCCTTGCCTGTTTCATACATAGTTTTAATAACCTCATCAAGCCCAACGCTAGGAGCACTCTCTCTATCCATAGCCATTTTAGCTGCACTTACAGCCTTTATTGCTCCGAATACATTACGCTCAATGCAAGGAATTTGAACAAGTCCTGCAACAGGATCGCAAGTTAGCCCTAAATGATGCTCCATTGCAATTTCAGCAGCAGAGCAACAATCAATCGGACTTGCCCCCATACTAAAGGCAAATGAAGCAGCTGCCATTGAAGAAGCTGAGCCAATTTCTGCTTGACAACCTGCTTCAGCTCCACTTATACTTGCGTTTTTCTTAAACAATGAACCTATCGCCATTGATACTAATAAAAAGTCTCTAATGTCCTTTTCACTCATACTTTTTACATGTTCTTTTAAATATAAAAGCACAGCAGGAACTACTGCGCAAGCTCCATTGGTTGGAGCAGTTACTACACGATTACCCGCTGCGTTTTCTTCTGAAACACTCATAGCATAAAGGCTAAAATAATCTATAAAATCCAAATCACCCTTACGATTTAAATTCTTATCATCTAAAAGCATTAATTTTTTGGCTAATGCAGGAGCTCTTCTTTTAAGCTTGATTGGTCCTGGTAGGATTAGTTCATTTGAATTAGCACCTGCTTTAAAGCTATCTTGCATTGCTTCATAAATCTCTTTGCAATAATTATTTATATATTCTTCGCTATTAAAATTAAGCTCATAAAGCATTGCAATTTCGGCTATGTTTTTATTGTATTTATTACATAACCACAAAAGCTCCGTCGCACTATCAAAAGAATAATCATAATTTTTTTCTTGATTAGTTTGATTAGTTTTACTAATCTCATCTTCACTTTTAATAAAGCCACCGCCAACTGAATAATAAGTCTTAGATTTAACACAAGTATTATTTGAAAACGCTTCAATCGTTAAAGCATTTTCGTGATAGCTTTTAAATTCTTTAGAAAAAATAATATCGCTATTTTCATCAAAATCTATTTCAAATTCATTTCCTAATAAAAGCTTTCTTTCATTTAATCTTAATAATACAACTTGTTTTTGTTCTGGGCTTATTGTTTTTACATTTAAGCCACTAAGACCTAAAACCACAGCAATATCGCTTAAATGTCCTTTACCTGTAAGTGATAAAGAGCCAAATAAAGTAACTTTTATCCTAGTAATTTCTTTTAAATTTAAACCTTTTAAAAACTCATTTCCCGCAACAAAAGGTCCAACGGTGTGCGAACTTGATGGACCAATGCCGATTTTAAAAATACTTAAGTTACTCATAAGTTCATCTTATAAATTACACTTGTAATTGTGATAATTCCCATAATAGCTACGAAATAACAAGCCGCACCATTTTTATAAACTCTTAGCTCTGGGATTTTATATATAGCATATACAGGCATTAAAAATAATATTACAGCAATAATAGGACCGCCTAAATCTTCTATAAATCCTAAAATACTAGGGTTATAGTAAGCTACTATTATCATAGTTACATACATAAATATAGTTGTAAAGGCATTATTTTTACTAACAGCTTTTCCGCTTACTTTTTTAATAAGTCCATTTAAGCCTTCTCTAGCACCAAAATAGTGCCCAAAAAAGCTAGTTAAAATTGCCAAAAATGCAACAGCAGGAGCACCATAGCTTATGATATTTCCATCAAATTTATTAGCAAAATAGCTAAGGATTGGAATATTTGCATCTCTTGCAATAGCAAACTCATTTTTATCAAGACATAAAATACAAGAAAATACAAAAAACATAACAAATACTAATAAAAGCGTAGCGTTATTAAATAATATTTGCTTTCTTTTTGCGTCCGAGTTTTCTTTATACTCATTATATGTATTTAGGCTAAAAGTTGAAATCGCAGGAGAGTGATTAAAGCTAAATACTAATACAGGTAAAGTAAGCCATATTGTGCTAATAAATTCCTTTGCACTTGGAACTTCACCTAAAACTTCTAATTTCCAATGTGGAATTAAATAAAGTGAAAATAAAAATAATATTAAGCATAATGGATACACAAGCCATTCACAAACTTTAGTAACTAAAGTTTCATTAGTAAACATTACAGCCATCATAATTGTAATTAAAACAATAGCCAAGATTAAGCGATTTGGCTCGGCTAAGCCTAATTGATTTACCATAAATGAGCTTATAGTATTTGTAATACCAACCCCATAAGCAAGACAAATAGGATAAATTGCAAAAAAGTATAAAAATGTAATCACAATTCCTACTTCTTTACCAAAATATTTATTCACAGCATCAGTAATATCTCCACCTTTAGTAGAGCCTACAAAATATGATAAGAATAAATGTGATAAATAAGTCATTGGGAAAATTAATACACACATTAAAACAATAGGCCAAAAGCCACCAGTTCCTGCACGAATAGGTAAGAATAAAATTCCAGCACCAACAGCAGTGCCAAACAATGAAAACATCCAACGATTGTCAAATTCGCTCCATTTTTTCATTATTACTCCTTAAAATAATTTAAAGCCGCTATTTTAATTATATTTATATAACTTATTATAAATTTAAATCAAACTTTTAAAATAAATGTTACAAAATGTAACAAAATATTAAAATTTATAAAAAATAATATGATTTTGATATTTATTATCTTTTATTTATTATAATGACTTCGTTTTTTTAAATTTAAAGGAGATATTATGAATTTATTACATCCAAAGAGCTTAAAAGACATTATTAAAAAGCCAGATAATCAAAAAAATCCTTTTGAAAGATTAATTATTGCTTGCGAAGATAAAAGCAGTAAGCATAAGTAATTAACCAAAAACGCTTGAATTTATATATAATGATTTTTTGAAATTTTTTATTAAGGAGAGCGTTTGCAAAGTTTATTAGAAGAAATACATTTATTTTTAGATTTAATAAATGGTTATTTATATACTTATTTTTTAGTTTTTGCACTAATTATTGTAGGTATAATTTATTCTATCAATACTCGTTTTGCTCAGTTTAGATTGATGGGTAATGTTTTAACATTATTAAAAGAAAAGCAAGACAACAAAGACCATGTTAGTAGTTTTGAAGCTTTAATGATTTCAACTGCTTCAAGGGTTGGTATTGGAAATATCGCTGGAATTAGCACTGCAGTTGTAGTTGGTGGTGCAGGTGCATTGTTTTGGATGTGGGTAATGGCATTTATAGGCGGTGCAAGTGCATTTGCTGAAAGCACATTAGCTCAAATATATAAAAGCAAAGATGAAAATGGTTTTCGTGGAGGACCTGCATATTTTATTGAAAAAGGATTAGGAAATAAATTTTTTGGTAAATTATTTTCAGTTATTTTAATTATTACTTATGCTTATGGATTTAATGGGCTTCAAAGCCATACTATGACTTCAGCATTTGAGATATATTTTCCTGATAACTTTAGTAATGCAAGTATAATTATAGGGATTATTTTAAGTGTTGTTGCTTTTGCATTATTCTTTTCAAATTCAAAATCGCTTGGAAAAGTAAGCTCAATTATTGTTCCTATAATGGCTTTTGTTTATATTTTATTAAGCATTATTGCTATGGCTATGCACTATGATTTAATACCATCTGTGTTTAAAATGATTTTTAATAGTGCTTTTGATTTTCAAGCTATTTTTGGTGGATTTGCAGGTAGTGTTATAGTAATAGGAATTAAGCGTGGATTATTTTCAAACGAAGCTGGTATGGGTTCTGCTCCAAACGCAGCTGCAGCAGCAAATACAAGCCATCCTGTAAAACAAGGAATTATTCAAAGTTTTTCAGTGTTTATTGATTTAATTATATGTTCATGCTCTGGATTTTTAGTATTGTTCTCACAAAGTTACATTAATCAATTATCAACTGGCGAAACTAAATTAAATGCTTTACCTATGGTGCAACAATCAATGATGGAATATTATGGTACTTGGGGACTTCATTTTATAACTTTTGCTGTTATTTTATTTGCTGTAACTTCATTAATCGGTAATTTTTACTATGCAGATGCAAATGTTAAAAACCTTACAAAAAACAATTTAAACGAATTAGTTTTTAAAATAAGTGCGGTTGCTATGGTATTTATTGGTTCTCAATTAGATTTAAAAGTAGCTTGGGATTTAGCAGATATTACAATGGCTGCAATGGCTTCTATAAATATCATTGCTATTTTATTATTAAGTCCTATTTTAATAAAATGCTTAAAAGATTATGATGAGCAAAAGAAAAGAGGTTTAGACCCTGTATTTAGTGCTAAAAAATTAGGTATTAAAAACGCTGAATGTTGGGATTAAGCAAGATTTGAATTAGGTTAAATCCTAATTCAAATTCTTTACCATTTATATCCAAATCCTATTCTTAAATCAAAATAATTAGGCACTTTACTTGAAACCTTGCAAATATCTTTATCGCAATTACTAGACTTTAATCCACTCGCTAAGGCTATATCAAATATATTAAAGAAATTAGCTCCCGTTGTAAGTATAGTCCCATAATCTTTTTTAATATCGTAAGCTAAGCCACCCCTTAGATTAAAATAATCATTAAATTCGTATTTAATACCACCGCCTAGCATTTGAGATTTATTGTATTTATTTGATAAAGTTGTGTTTGTAACTAAATCAGTATCAAAAGCAAAAGTAAAATCACTATATTTATATGCTAATCCAAATCTTACTTGCGGATTTAATCTCATACTACTTGAATGGAATTTGATTTTAGGATTATTTAAATTTTTAATAACCAATCCAGTAGAAAAATCATCAATACTATATAATGCTCCTATATCTATTCCAAAAGTATTTGTTGATTTTGCATTATGCAAATCATTTTTAATATTTATATCTTTAGAATTAACTCCATTCATATCTATTTTAATGCCTTTTTCTACTTGATATGCTTGAATATTCATATATTTTAAACTAGCACCTAAACTAAGCTCTCCATAAGGCATTATAAAACCATTTGCGTAGCTAATCGGCACTTCTGTTATCATTAGCATTGTTGTATTTAAAGGATTTTTTACACTATCTTGCATTGCTGAATGATTTAAATATTCTTCTTCGCTTACATTGGTTACGAATAGTTGTGAATTGCTTTTAAATAATTTTAAATAAATATATCTATCATCATCTTTTACTTTTATTATTAAACTACTTTTTTCTTTATTTAATGAAGCATAAGTATTAAGTGAAATCGTATTAAATAAGCTGACAGAAAAAGCACTTAAATCCCCTAAATTATTGTTATATTCTAAACCACTTAATATATTTAAATTAACTTCATTATCATAAACTGCATTATAAATCAATTCAATATCATTTAAGGTATTTTCATCAAGAAAGGTATCTAATTTAGTATCTCCAATATCTAACAATAAATCATCTAAATTAACATTACCATCTTTTGAATTCTTTATTACATCTAAGACATTTTTTGTATCGGTATCGCTTATTATATTTGTTAATAATTTTGTATCAACGCCATTATTATTTAATTCTTCATTTGTATTATTTGTTGAAGTTATTAGCTCGGTTTTTATTGTTGTAGATAATTCATCATTATCTTGCATTTTATTTTTTAAATCACTAATTATATTGTCTAGCTCATCTTTAGCTAAATTATCATCTAATTCATCTTTAAAAGTTTTTGCTAATAAGGCTAAATCTTCATTATCGCTATTTGTGTTTCTTAATATAAAATCATCTATAACACTACCAAAATTACCAAATTTTAAATTATTAGCTCTTGAATTGTTGTTTGGATTAAAAATATGCTTTATTTTGCTTATATTTGCTTCAATTTTTTTATTTATAGATTTATCAAGATTAGATAATTCTAAAAGATTTTTTTGATTATAATTTGCTCCAAAACTAAAATTAACCCCATTTTTAGAATAAATCAAACTAGCAGGATTATAATAAGCTGCAAAATCATTATCTTTAAGTGCAACTCCAGCATATCCCATACTCAAAGGTATATTGCCTAAACTACCAAATTCTAACGCCAAAGCACTAAAACTAAAAGCGCTAGTTAATATTATCTTTTTCATAATTTTCCTTTTAAAAATATTAAAAATTATATAGTTACTTTATTATTGTTACTTAATGTATCAAAAAAATAATTTTTAGATTATTTTATTTAATTAATTAGCTTAAAAAATATAATTTTTTATAAAATCTCTCAAAAGGAGATTGGTAAAATGACAAGCAAATTATTTGTAGAATTACTTTATAGCGTCGGCTTTATAAGTTTGTTTTTATTATTAGGTGTTTTTCTTAGAGCTAAGATTAAGTTTTTTGGTCAAACTTTTATACCTGCTTCAGTAATTGGTGGTTTTATTGTTTTAATACTTGGAAACAATGGATTTAATATATTAAAACTGCCTGATGAGTGGATGAATATTTATAAATTATTACCTGGAATATTAATTGTTCCAGTTGTAGCTTCTGTTCCACTTGGTTTAAGATTTGAAGGAAGTTTAAAATCAAGTAAAAATATTTTGCCTTTAGCATTTATTATAATAGCTATATCTATGTTTCAGTTTGCAGCTGGACTTAGCACTCAATATGTATTTACTGATAATTTTTATTCTACTTTTGGATTAGAACTTGGTATTGGCTATGTTGGTGGGCATGGAACGGCTGCAGTATTGGGAAATTTACTTCATAATTTAAATCTTGAATATTGGGAACAAGCTCAAGGTGTTGCTATTACTATGGCTACTTTTGGGCTTGTTGGCGGAATTTTATTTGGAATGGTGCTAATAAATTATGCAAGCAGAAAAAATGAAACAAAAATATTAAAAACTCCACAAGATATTCCTGTAAGTTTTAAAGTTGGTTATCATAATGATATAAACAAACAAAATAGCTTAGGTAGAGAAACCACTATGAGTTCATCAATAGATGCTTTGGCTTTTCATTTGGCTATTATTTTAGGGGTATGTGCTATTTCTTATTTTGTATTAAATACTATTAAAGAATACAAAATACCTGTATTAAGCGAAATATCAATTTGGGCTTATGCTATTATAATAATGTTTATTGTTTGGGGATTGATAATTAAACTAAAATTAAGTTTTTTAATAGATGAAAAAGTTAAATCAAAAATATCAGGCTCACTTACTGAATTTGCGGTAGTTTGTGCTATTGCTAGTTTGCCTATTAAAGCTGTATTTGAATACCTTATGCCAATACTATATATGGTTATTGTAGGTTTTGTTTTAACTACTATATTTTTATATTTTATGTGTAAGTGGCTTTTAGATGGATATTGGTTTGAGATGATGATTGCCACTTATGGCTCTTGTTGTGGTGTATTTTTAACAGGTATTTTATTGCTTAGAATATGTGATCCAGAATTTAAAAGCCCAGCAATAAGCAATTATTCTTTATCTTATACCATTTCAAGCGTTACTTATTTTGCATTGTTAAATTTCATAGTTACTACAATAGTTTTTAGCGGCCTTTTTAATGGAATGCTGCTTTCTATGGGAATTGGCTTATTAGCTACAATATTGGCAATACTATTTGCAAAAATTAAAATTAAAGGAGTGTAAAAATGAAAAATTATATAAAAAGTATTAAAAACGATGTTATAAATTACAGAAGAACAATTCATCAAAACCCAGAATTATCTTATGAAGAAAAAGAAACTTCAAATTATATAGCAAATGAATTGGATAAATTAGGAATAACTTATAAAAGACAAAGCGATAATTACGGAATTATTGCGTATTTTAATGTAGATAATGCAAGTAAAACTATTGCTTTTAGAGCTGATATGGATGCTTTACCTTTAAATGAAGAAACTAATGTTAATTATTCTTCTAAAAAATCAAAATGTATGCACGCTTGTGGGCATGATGCACACACGGCTATTTTATTAGGTTTTGCAAAAGTATTACAAGAATTTAAATCAGAATTAAAAAATAACATTATTTTAGTATTTCAACCAGCAGAAGAAGCTTCTCCTAATGGTGGAGCAAAAGCTATTATTAATAGTGGTGTTTTAGATGGTATAGATGAGATATATGGTCTTCATGTTTGGCCTGAAGCAAATGTTGGAGAAGTTATGGTAAAAAAAGGTGCTATGATGGCAAATTCTGATCATTTTTATGTAAGCATAAATGGAAAATCATCTCACGCAGCAGAACCACATAAAGGAATAGATGCTTTAAGTACAGCTTGTAATTGGGTGAGCAATATACAAACATTTATATCAAGGGGACTTGACCCATTTGACAATGCTGTATTAACTATAGGGACTTTTAATTCTGGAGTTAGATACAATGTGGTATCTGAATTAACTAAAATAGAAGGGACTTGCAGAACTTTTAGCTCTAAAACTAGAGATTATTTAGAAAATAGTTTAAAAAATAGTCTTGAAGCCTTAGATAAAGCTTACGGCACTAATAGTGTTTTAGATTATCAAAGGGGCTATCCAGCATTAATTAACAATGATGAAGCAGTTGATAAAGTAGTAAAAGCAATTATTAAAAGTGATTTAAAGGTGGTATATAAAGATAATGCTTCTACAGGAGCAGAAGATTTTGCTTTTTATTTGCAAAAATATAAAGGTGCATTTTTCTTTTTAGGGACTAAGTATTCAGGTTGTTTTCCTTTACATCATCCAAAATTTAATATAGATGAAGATATATTATTAAATGGAATTTTGGTTTTTACTAATTTAGCTTTTAATAATACAAATGATGATTAAAAATTAACCTTAAAATATTTTAAGTTTAAATTATTTTTAAATCAAAGCTTAAGAATAAATATTAATTTTTTAAAGCTAGATGATTATTTAAAAAATTAAGATTTTCTTTAGCTTTTTTGGAATATATTAATTTCAACTTAATTTTAGGAGTTAATATGAAAGGTAAGGTTCCGTTGTGGAAATTTATCGCACCAGTTGTTGCTGGTTTGCTTGTGTTTTTGCTTTCGTATTTATTTGCTGATTATTCTCAGCTTAGTATGAATGCTTGGATTTATGTTAGCATTTTTGCTGCTTTAGTTGTGGGGCTTATCTTAGAGCCTATGCCACCTGCTTTTTTAGGTATTATTGCTATAGCTTTAGCAGTATTATTTAAAGTTGGTCCTGCAAAATCAGGAGAAGTTGGTGCAAAAATTACTTCAGAAGCTGCGATTAATTGGGGTTTAACTGGATTTTCAAATTCTGTTGTGTGGCTTATTTTTGCTTCATTTATGATAGGAATTGGCTATCAAAATAGTGGTCTTGGTAAAAGAATTGCTTTAATTTTAGTAAATAAATTAGGCAAATCTACTTTAGGTTTAGGCTATGCAATTGCTATTGCTGATTTAATTTTAGCTCCATTTATTCCGAGTAATGCTGCAAGAAGTGGTGGAACTATTTATCCAATAGCTACAAGTATTCCTGCTATGTATGATAGCTCTCCTGATAAAGAACCAAGAAAAATAGGTGCTTACATAGCGTGGGTAAGTCTTGCTACTACTTGTATTTCAAGTTCAATATTTTTAACAGGTCAAGCACCAAACCCACTAGCTTTAGAGATATTATCAAAATCAGGCATTGCTGTAGTTGATTGGATGGGTTGGTTTTTATGCTTTTTACCTATTGGTATTATTTTGTTTTTAATCACTCCTTTATTAACTTATTATATCTATCCACCAGAAGTTAAAGGCTCTAGTAAAATTAGTGCTTGGGCTAAAGAAGAATTGGTAAAACTTGGTTCAATTAAATTAAAAGAATTATTAATGTTAAGCATTTCAATTCTTGCTCTAATTTTATGGATAGGTTCAAAGACTTTTGGAGTTAGTGCTACTACAACTGCTTTAATTGTAATTATTCTAATGATAGTTACTAATATTATTACTTGGAATGATTTTTTAGCTAATAAACCAGCGTGGAATGTTCTTACTTGGTTTGCTACTTTAGTAACAATGGCAGGTGGATTAAAAAATGTTAGATTTTTAGAATTCTTATCAAAATATACTGATAGTTTATTAAGTGGTATTAGTCCTACTTTAGCAGTATTTATATTATTACTTGTATTTTGTTTATTAAGATATTTCTTTGCTTCTGGGACTGCATATGTTACTGCAGTTGTTGGAGTGTTTGCAATTATTGCAAGTAAAATTGCTGGTTATGATGCGTCTTTTATTATGATGTTTTTACTAGCTCCAATGGGTATGATAAGTGTTTTAACGCCTTATGGGACAGGACATAGCCCAATTTGGTTTGCGAGTGGTTATATTAAAGGTGCAGAATTTTGGAAATTAGGTGCTATTTTTGGAGCTATTTATTTACTAATTTACACACTTATTGCGTATCCGTGGTTTAAATTCATTATTCCACATATTTTTTCGTAGGTCGTTTGTTAAACATTAGTAAAATGAGAAAAATTTAAGAAAAGGAGTTAAAGTGTCTAGTAAAATTGAAAATTTTTTAGGCAAAAGAGTTGATGGCACTAAATCACGCTTACCTGCTAAGCTTGATTTTTATCAAAGTGCTACTGGTTTAATTCTAGGGCTTTTTATGTGGGGACATATGCTTTTTGTTTCTACCGTTTTAATCAGTCCTGAATTTTTTGAAGCTACGGCTAAGTTTTTTGAGGGTTCGGCTATTTTTGATACACCAAAACCTGCTTTAGTATCTTGTATGGTGCTTATTATTTTTATTATTTTCTTTATTCACGCTGCTCTTGGTATGAGAAAATTACCAATTACTTATCGCCAATGGCAAATCGCAAGAGAGCATTCAAAACTAATAAAACACGAAGATACAACGCTTTGGGTTATTCAAGCCTGTACAGGTTTTGTTATGTTTTTCTTCGCTTCAATGCACCTTGCAATGATGTTTTTTAATCCTGAAACTATTAGATTTTTAGGTGCAGTTGAAAGAATTGTAAATCATAATATGTGGGCGTTTTATTTAATTTTATTATTCGCTGTTGAGCTTCATGGTGGTATTGGTCTTTATAGACTTTGCGTTAAATGGGGTTGGTTTGATGGAAATGATGTGCATACTGCAAGAGCTAGAAGAAAAACTCTTAAAAAATTAAAATGGGTTATTAGTATTTTCTTTATAGTTTTAGGACTTGCTAATTTAGCAGTATTTATAAAAGCTGGTATTAGCTTATAACAAACAGAAAGGCTTAAAATGAAAGTAGAATTTAGTGATGCTTTAATAGTTGGTGGTGGTTTAGCAGGACTTAGAAGTGCTGTTGAAGTTGCTAAAAGTGGTCAATCAGTTACGCTTTTAAGTATTTGTCCTGTTAAGCGTTCTCACTCAGCTGCGGTTCAAGGTGGTATGCAAGCAAGTCTTGCTAATGGTAATAAAGGCGAAGGAGATAATGAAGATTTACACTTTGCTGACACCGTAAAAGGAAGCGATTGGGGATGCGATCAAGAAGTAGCAAGAATGTTTGCTCAAACTGCACCTAAGGCTGTTCGTGAGTTAGCTAGTTGGGGTGTGCCTTGGACTAGGATTACAAAAGGTCCTAGAAATGTTGTTATAAACGCACAAAAAGTAACAATAGAAGAAAAAGAAGAAGCACACGGACTTATAAATGCAAGAGATTTTGGTGGGACTAAAAAATGGAGAACTTGCTATATTGCTGATGCTACAGGACATTGTATGATTTTTGGGGTTGCAAACGAAGCAATCAAACATAATGTAAAAATCATAGATAGAATGGAAGCTCTTAGAATTATTCACAAAGATGGAATTTGTTTAGGTGTAATTGCAAGAAGCTTAATTGATGGTAGTTTAACTGCATTTGTATCAAAAGGCACAATGATAGCAACAGGTGGATATGGTAGAGTTTATAAACAAACTACAAACGCAGTTATTTGTGAAGGAACAGGTGCAGCAATGGCACTTGAGACAGGATTATGCTCTTTATCAAATATGGAAGCGGTTCAATTTCACCCAACTCCAATTGTTCCAAGTGGGATACTTTTAACTGAAGGTTGCCGTGGTGATGGTGGTATTTTAAGAGATGTTGATGGATATCGCTTTATGCCTGATTATGAGCCTGAGAAAAAAGAATTAGCAAGTCGTGATGTTGTAAGTCGCCGTATGATGGAGCATATTAGAAAAGGAAAGGGTGTTAAAAGTCCTTATGGAGAGCATTTATGGCTTGATATTTCAATTTTAGGTCGTGCTCATGTTGAAAAAAACTTAAGAGATGTTCAAGATATTTGTAAGACATTTAATGGAATTGACCCTGCTGATGAAGGTCCAAAAGGTTGGGCGCCGGTTCTTCCTATGCAACACTATTCAATGGGTGGAATTAGAACTAAGCCAAATGGAGAAACTCCAAAGATGAAAGGTCTTTTTGCAGCAGGTGAAGCAGCTTGCTGGGATATGCACGGATTTAATAGACTTGGTGGAAATAGCTGTGCTGAAACCGTTGTTGCAGGTATGATTGTAGGAGATTATTTTTCTGAGTATTGTAAAAATAATACAATAGTAGCTGATATGCAAGTGGTTCAAAAATTCTTAAATGATGAAGCAAATTATTTAAAAGAAATAGCAAATCGTGAAGGTAAATATAATATTTTTGAAATCAAAAACGAAATGAAAGATATTATGTGGGAGCATGTTGCTATTTTTAGAACAGGCGAAGGATTAGAATACGCAGTAAAACGCCTTGAAGAATTATTAATAGAGAGCAAAAAAGTAGCTATTAAAGATAAAGAATTAAATTGCTCAAATCCAGAGCTAGAAGAAGCTTATAGAGTTCCAAGAATGTTAAAAGTTGCTTTATGTGTTGCTCGTGGTGCGCTTCTTAGAACTGAAAGCCGTGGGGCTCATTATAGAGAAGATTATCCAAAAAGAGATGATTTAAATTGGATGAAAAGAACTATGACTTATTGGGATGAAGGCTCAACTTTACCTAGAGTTGAATATGAAGACCTTGATATTATGAAAATGGAAATGCCACCAGCATTCCGTGGTTATGGTGCAAAAGGAAATATAATTGAAAATCCTTTAAGTGAAGTTCGTCAAAAACAAGTAGATGAAATTACAGAAAAATTACAAGCAGAAGGTAAAAGTAGAGCAGAAATCCAAGACGCACTTATGCCTTATGAATTACAAGCTAGATTTAAAGCAGCTAATCAAAGAATAGGGGTTGATTATGAGTAGGAAACTAACAATAAGGGTATTTAAATATAATCCACATAGTAAAATTAGCAAGCCACATTTTGCTACTTATACATTAGATGAAACTAGTGGTATGACTATTTTTATAGTTTTAAATCAAATTAGAGAAAAATTTGATGCAAGTTTGAGTTTTGATTTCGTTTGTCGTGCAGGAATTTGTGGCTCATGTGCAATGATGATTAATGGAAAACCAAAATTAGGTTGCAAAACTCTTACTAAAGATTATCCTGATGGAGTAATTGAGCTTATGCCTTTACCTGCGTTTAAACATATTAAAGATTTAAGCGTTAATACAGGTGAATGGATGGAAGGTATGTGTAAAAGGGTAGAAAGTTGGATACATACTGACAAAGTTACTGATATTTCTAAGATTGAAGAAAGAGTTGAGCCAGCAGTTGCTGAAGAAACATTTGAGCTTGATAGATGTATTGAATGTGGTATTTGTATAGCTTCTTGTGCGACTAAAGTTATGAGACCTAATTTCATAGGTGCTGCAGGACTTATGAGAGCTGCAAGATACGAGCAAGACCCACACGATAATAGAACTTTAGATGATTTTTATGAATTAGTTGGTGATGATGATGGAATTTTTGCTTGTATGAGCTTACTTGCTTGTGAAGATAATTGCCCTAAACAATTACCACTACAAACAAAAATCGCTTATCTAAGACGCAAATTAGCTACAAATAAAGGTTAAAAATATTAAGAATTTGAAATAAGATTTTATTTCAAATTCTTTTTTCACTACTCATAAAATACTTAATAATTTTGCAAATAAAACTATCAAAAAACATATTATCAAAGCTAAAATATGAGCTTGCTTTACCAAAAAATGTTCTTTATTGTTTTTAAATCTCACTATATAAATACTAATAAAAGTTATAAAAAGCATTAAAATTACTAGAGCTATTTTGATAAAAAACATAATTTTATTTATATTTGCAAAATTAGTATATTCATTATATGCTAGATAAATTCCGCTAAGAATTAATACAACAAAGCTAAGTGCATATAAAATACCTGAACTTTTAAAATAAGCCTTTTTTAGCTCATTAGCTTGTTTTAACCCATAGCATAAAATCGCATCAACAAATACATAACCTATAAAAATAATTGCTGAAAATAAGTGCAAAAAAATCACAATAAAATCAACCATTTAAACTCCTTTTTTTAGAAAAATATTATATTATTTTGCATATATAAATCTTAATTAAGGATAAGTTATGAAAGCAGTTGTAATTGGATTAGGATTAATTGGTGGCTCATTGGCTTTAAATTTGATGAAAAACAAATTTATTAGTGGAGTTTATGGAATTGATTTAAATAAAGAACACGAAAAAGAAGCTTTAAAGCTTAATTTAGTTCATGAAATTATAACTTTTGATGAGATTAAAACTTGTGATTTGATTTTCTTATGTGTTCCTGTTGGGGCTATTATTGAAATTATCAAACAATTAAAAGATATTCCAAAAACTACTACAATTATAGAATTTGGTAGCACAAAAGAAAGTATTCAAAACGCAATAAGCGATGATTTAAAAGAGCAATTTATACTAGCTCATCCAATGGCAGGAACAGAGCATAATGGTCCTAGTGCTGCTAAGATTGATTTATTTAAAAACGCTGTTTGTGTATTGTGCAATACCGAAAATACGAGCGTATTTCATCAACATAGAACCATAGAATTATTAAGCAATATTGGAATGAGAATTACTTTTATGAATGCAAGTTCGCACGATCATCATAGTGCCATCATATCTCATCTACCGCATGTAATTAGCTTTTCTTTAGCAAATTATGTGTTAGATTGCGAAGATAAGAAAAACATTTTACACCTAGCAGGTGGTTCTTTTGCTGATATGAGTAGGATTGCAAAGAGTAGCCCTGCAATGTGGGAAAGTATTTTTAAAGAAAATAAAACAAATGTTTTAAATGCTCTTGATGGCTTTATAAATGAACTAAATGAGTTTAAGCAAATGATAAATAACGATGAATATCAAAAGCTAAACGAATGGCTTAAGAATGCTAATAAATTAAAAGAGATTTTATAATTTCATTGATTTCAATTAATATATTTTTAATTGAAATCATAATTTTTCTTATTATTCCTTAAACGCTTAAACCATTGCTACATAGATATTTAAAAATTTTTTTACTATTAAATATTATTCAATTCTTTAATTGTAACATTAACGCAATTTTTTAAAAAGGAGTATTATGAAATTAACAAACAAAATTCCAGCATTAATTGCTATCCCACTTGTAGTTTGCTTTATTGTATTGTGTATAGTGAATTATTCTAGTTCAAAAACTGATTCATTATCATTTACTGATAAAGCTAAAGAAAACGGCTTAAATGCCACTATGCTTTATGTAGATTCTTATTTTAATTCAAGAATAAATTTTATAGAGCAATTCTCACCAATTTTAGCAAATTCAATTAGTGAAGATAATCAAGATGAGAATATCTTTAAAATTCTTAAAAATTATTTAGGAATTTCAAATTTCTCTGCTTTATTTATTGGTATGGCTGATAGTGGCAAGTTTTATTATATTAGCTCTATAACGAGCCTTATATAGTAAAAGACCAAGATGCAAGAAGTAGGGGTTGGTATAAAGATGCTATTAGTGCCAATAGGGCTTTATTAGGTAAAGAAGTTTATCCTGATGAGAGATTAAAAGAAAAAGTTATGACAATTTCAGCACCTATTATTAAAAATGGCAAAATCATTGGAGTAATTGGTGGAGATATGGCATTTAAAGATTTAAAAAATCAAATTTTAACTTTACATTTTTCTAAGACCAACACAATATTTGCTTATGATGATAAATTAGAATTTGTAATGCACCCAAATGAAGAATTTGAATTAAAGCAAGATGATGTTATAAAAATGATTGAAAATAATCTAAAAGATGGCATTTCAGTTCGCTATACCTTTAAAGGTGATGAAAAAACTGCAGTATGTATTAATTCAAATACAACAGGCTGGAAATTCTGTAGCACCAATTTAACTAGCGATATAGACGATACTTTAAATTCTTTATTAAAACAAAATATAACATTATTTTTCGCTTCTTTAGTGATTATTTTATTATGCTTATTCTTCTTAATCAAATTCTCACTTCGCCCACTTGAAATCATTCAAAAAGGTCTAAAAGAAGTATTCGCACTAATAAATCACGAAAGAAAAACAGCAAGCAAGATTGATTTAAATTCTAAAGATGAGTTCGGAGCTATGGCTAAAGCTATTAATGAAAACATTGAAAGAACAATC
>NZ_JACGAX010000029.1:0-20489 GCF_020138145.1 Campylobacter sp. RM9334 | reverse complement strand
TACTCCGGATTTTTGAAAAATTTTATAATGTTACTTCACTCATTATAAGCCCATCAAAACGCTAAAATCCCTACAGCTTAGGTATTTTAGGGGTTTTCTTATTGTAGTCCTAACTTATTTACCATTTTAGGTAGTCGGTATCCACCACCTTTTAGGTGTGGGGTTAAGAGCTTTTATTAATATTTTAATGATATGATAACAATAACGAGCTACAAAGCTTACGCCCTTAATGGGTTCCCACGCTAGTTCGTGGGATAACTTCTTTATTAATTTTTTCTACAATTTTACAAAAATCATCATTCGTTATTTTGATACTTGACAAACTTATAATTCTTTTATTATCAAATATCCTTATTTGATTTAGCAATAAGGCTTGTTCAGTTTTATTCTTATCAATTATTATCATTTTATGCTTATTTGCCTTGCTTGTTTTTGAACTTAGAGGAACGCCTAAAAAGGCTTTATTGTTACTAATGTAAAAAGTATTTAATACCAACACAGGTCGCTTAAAATTATCTCCTTTACCATAAATCTCACAACCTATATTTAAACCTACATTGACCCAATAAACTTTACCTATTTTTGCATTACTTACAAAATCTTTATTATTAATCGCCTTTTTTACTTCATTCCATTCATCGTAATTCATAGAAAATCCTTAATAAACTTCTCTAAATAATCGCCCCACCATTGCATTAATTCCCTTTTAGCTTCTAGCTTATGGCTTCTATCATACACGCCACGAACTCCTCCTACCGTATGAGCTAGGCAAAGCTCTATAATCTCGCTTGAATAATTATTATCGTTAGCTATCGTGCTAAACATTGCACGAAATCCGTGGGGCGTGAATTCATCGTTTGTAATGCCACCACGACGTAAAATCATTCTTAAAGTATTATCGCTAATGTAGGGGTCTTTTTTATTCGTTCGGCTAGGAAACACCCACTCATCATCGCTTTTAAAGATAGTTTTTAGAGTATTTAGTATCTTCAAAGCTTGAGAGTTTAAGGGCAAGTAAAAAGGTTTTTTCATTTTCATTTGTTCGCTAGGAATTGCTAAAACACCATCATCAAAATTAACCCACTCCCAACGCATTGCCCTAATGTTTTGCGTTCTTAAAGCAGTTAAAGATTGTAAAATTAAAGCATATTTATATAATGGATTTGAGTTAGCAGTGCGTATTATATTAAAAAGCCTTTTTAAATCATCATCATTAGTAAGCGTTGCGTGATTTTTCACTTCTTTTTTACCAAGTAATACACTAGGCTTTACTTTAGCTAATGGGCTTACTACCTCATCGCCGTTACAAATAGCAAACTCATATAATTGATTAATCAAAGCAAAGGCACGATATGAAGTTTCTTGTTTATCGCAAGACTTTAAGCACTCTATGATTTGCAAAGCTTTTAAATCAACTATATTAATATTTTTTAAAATATCAAATATTCTAAAAGTACTTATGTATCTTTTGTAAGTTTTATCAGTTACAGCCTTTTCTTTACTTACTAAAAACTCATTAAATAAAGTATCTAGTGTTTTACTAGTATTCATTATCCCACTTGCTAAACTATCAGCCAAAGTTTTATAATCACTTATCGCTTGTTCTATTCCATAGCTTATATTAAAATCATTTAGCTTTTTGATTTTGTCCTTGCCGTTCTCATTGTATCTATAATAAAAAGTTTTGTTCCCATTAGTTCCCACATAAATATAAATATTATTATAAACACTTACTTTATATCTTTTATTTTTAGGCTTTAATGCTTGTATTTGCTTATTTGTCAATGCTTAACCCTTTTTTATGATTGTTCCCAAGTGATTTTTTGTAAAAATCCCAAGTGTTCCCAAAACTTGTTCCCAAAAAATTATACCATTTAGATATTTAATGATAATTAGTGATAAGATAAGTAATTAAACAAACAAGGCTAAAACATCGTATTTAAGGGGTAAAAATACTCTTTAGATATTTAATGATAATTAGCGAAAAATATAAAGTGGTACGCTAGGTAGGAGTCGAACCCACAACCTACAGATCCGAAGTCTGTTGCTCTATCCATTGAGCTACTAACGCAACAAAACTAAAATATGATTTTTTAAAAAAGTGGGGTGAGTGATGGGAATCGAACCCACGACCCTCAGGACCACAATCTGATGCTCTAACCGACTGAGCTACACTCACCATAAATGAAATAATAAAGAAGTGGTCGGGGTGAAAGGATTCGAACCTTCGGCCCCTTGGTCCCAAACCAAGTGCGCTAACCAGACTGCGCTACACCCCGAAAATGTTTTATAAGAAAGGTCGCATTATATATTAACTTTTTTAAAATGTCAAGAAAAAAATAATTTATTCACAAAATATTGCTAAAATTATACACAATGACCCCGTAACTCAGCGGTAGAGTGTTACCTTGACATGGTAAAAGTCGTTGGTTCAAGTCCAATCGGGGTCACCATATTACTTATTCTTTTTTGATTATTCTTTTTATAAAATATGTTTTAATGTTTTTTCTTGTAAAATTTAAATACTTTAAGAAATTATATAAATTTATAAGATTAATATATTTAAAAATAAACAACCGCAAAAGCAGTTGTTTAAAATAACTTGCCTAAAATAAGGCAAATTATAAATAATAAGCTATTAAAGCACCGCCTACTACTAAAGGTATATTGTAGAATATAAATGTAGGGATACATACATCTTTTATGTGATCACTTTGATTATCAGCATTAAGCCCAACGGTAATTCCTAAAGTTGCTTCACTAGCAGGGCTACCTGTATCTCCAACTGCACCAGCACAAGCAATAATGAAAATAATACTTTCAGCACTAAAACCTAAAGCCGTACAAATTGGCACAAATAAAGTCGCAATAATAGGAACAGTTCCAAACGAACTTCCAATTCCAAGAGTAATTAATAATCCTATACACATCATTCCAAACGCTATTATCAATTTATTAGTAGTAATACTTAAAGTAAAATCAACTATTTCTTTAATAGCTCCTGTGCTTTGTAAAACAGCTCCAAAACCACAAGCAATTAACATAATAAATGCCACATAACCCATTAAAGAAAAACCGCCTAAAAATACTTCATCAATTTTTTTATACTCAACTCCACCGCTTACACAAATAAATAAAAAGCCAAGTAAAGCCGAAAGCGGTAAAGAACCAACAA
This sequence comes from Campylobacter sp. RM9334, assembly GCF_020138145.1. NCBI lineage: Bacteria > Pseudomonadati > Campylobacterota > Epsilonproteobacteria > Campylobacterales > Campylobacteraceae > Campylobacter > Campylobacter sp. RM9334. Next base: position 17,314 of record NZ_JACGAX010000029.1, on the reverse strand, counting down.
GTATTTGAGTAGTTAAAGTAATTAATAAACCTATCATTACCATTAGTTCTTTTTTACCAAAACTAATATTATCTAAGTTTTCATATTTTGTTTCAAGCTCTTGATATGCTTTAGGTTTTCTATAATAAATAAATGAAGCAAGAAGACCAAAAAACATTATAAAAAACATAAGCCAAACGACACCAGCAACATCACTTTGAGTAACTTTTACTCCATTATCATTTAGCGATTGAGTAATTATATCTTGAAATATAAGACCAAATCCCACAGGTAAAGTCATATAAGGCGTTGTAAGCCCAAATGTTACCGCACAAGCTACAGCACGCCTGTCAATTTTTAGCTTATTAAATAGACTTAGCATTGGTGGGATTAAAATCGGAATAAATGCTACGTGAATTGGAATTAAATTCTGAGAAAAGCTTGAAATTATAGCTAAAGAAAATAGCAATAAAATTCTTTTATCTGACATCTTTTTACTAATAAAATTAACTAAATAAGCAGTTAAATTAGTCCTAGATACAGCAACCGCTAAAGCACCTACTAAAACATAGCTAAGTGAGGTTTGCAAATTGCCACTCATACCACTTATGAATGTATTCATAATATTTTTTAATACTACTAAAATATTATCATCAAAACTAACACTCATAAGTCCTGCTATTAGTCCAGAAACTAAAATAGCCAAAAATACATTAAATCTTAATAGACATAGTCCAAGCATTATAAAAACGCTTATTAAAACAGGGTTTGTTAACATAAATTTTCCTTTAAATTAATTTTGTTTAAATGTTTAAAAATATAAAAAATAATATGATAAAAAAAGTATTATGAAGTCTCAATGCCCTAAGGCATGATGGAAGAAGAAGCTTGTAAATAAATTGTTTGTTAAGACAAATGATAAAACACTCATTTAAAAACTCCTTTTGTAAAATATTTGCGTTATTCAACCTAAAATATTCTGAAATTTTCCTTAAATATTTTATTTTTTTAGAAAAAATCATTAAAATTATCTAAAATTCAATACACTAAAACCTTAAGGAGTAAATATGAAAAAATTAATAATACTTATATTTTCAATATTTGTTTATGCAAATGAAGCACAAATCGCTCTTGATTTAGCAAAAGTTAATGAATATTTATCAAAAATTAGTGCTTGTAGTAATAATAATTTTAAAGGCTGTGATGAAGCAAATAATATAAATAAAATAACTTATATAAAAGAAGCAAAAGACTATATAAACGATGAATGCAAGGCAAAAAATATGGCAGCTTGTTATACAATTTCTACTTTTAGTGATGATGATTATACGATTTTTAATGCCTTAAGACTTGCTTGTCAAAATCATTTTGAATTAGCTTGCACTAAGCTTGTATTAAATTACGAACAAAACTCAACAAAAGCACTAAAAATCATAAAAGCTCAATGTGATAACGAAAATAATCAAAACTCTTGTTATGCAACTGCTAGATACTATAAAGGATTTTTAGATAAAGAAAACGCTATTAAATACGCTCACATTGCTTGTAACAAAAATTTCTTTAATGCTTGCATATTTGAAGCAAGTGTGCATTTAGAAAATAATGACACAAAAAAAGCATTCAATCTTTTAGAGCAAACTTGCAATAAAGGTTATGAAGAAGCTTGTTTTGCTGGAGCTAATGCTTATTTAAATATGGGTAAATTTAAATTAAGTAAAAAATTCTTAGAAAAATCTTGTAATTTAGGTAATCAAATATCTTGCAAAAAACTAAGTGGTTTTTAATATATTTTGAAATTCTAAAAAAGGATAATAATGCTTGAATTTTGGCAACATTTTTATGAAAATACCAATAGAGTTGCATTTAGCATAGGAATGTTTAAAATACATTATTACGCACTTTGCTACATATTAGCATTGCTTATTGCATTATTTATAGGACAAAAATTTGCTCCACGCTTTGGCTTTAGCAAAAAAGAAATAGAAAATTATTTCGTTTGGATAGAAATAGGCATAATCTTAGGAGCTAGAATAGGATATATTTTAGTTTATAGCGATGATAAATTATATTATTTAAGCAATCCTTGGCAAATGTTTAATCCGTTTGTAAATGGCGAATTTGTAGGAATTGCTGGAATGAGCTATCACGGAGCATTAGTTGGTGCGTTAATTGCAACTTATCTTTATTCTAAAAAATATAAAAAAAATATGTTTAAAATACTTGATTTAGTAGCATTATCAGTGCCATTAGGGTATATATTTGGAAGAATTGGAAACTTTTTAAATCACGAACTATTTGGCAGAGCAACTGATGTAGCTTGGGGAGTTTATGTAGGAGATACTTTAAGGCACCCTAGTCAATTATATGAAGCATTCGCTGAAGGTTTAATAATTTTCATTATCATTTACATTTTTTCAAAGAGAATAAAGTTTAACGGGCAATTAATCTGTATTTATGCAATGTCGTACGGGATAGCTAGATTTATTTGTGAATTCTTTAGAGAACCTGATTTTAATTTAGGCTTTATTGCATTAAGCCTATCTATGGGTCAAATTTTGAGTTTAATTATGTTTTGCTTTGCTCTTAGTTTGTATTTTTATTTAAATAAAATTAAAGCTAATCATTAACACGGGGGGGGGTATAATCAAAATTACAATATTTTGATAGTATCAAGATTCAAATCATTTTAAGGAGTAAAGTATGAAAAAACTTTTATTTTTAGGTGCAATTAGTTGCTGTTTATTAGCTGATACAAATATAAATCCAAGCGAACTACCACAAAATATTCAAGACTTTGTAAAAACTCATTTTACAAATGAAAATATAGTTAAAGCTGAAAAAGATTGGGATTCTTATGAAATCAAACTTAGCAATGGAACTGAACTTGATTTTTCTAAATCTGGAGATATTAAAGAAATAGATGGAAAATACTCTCCAATTCCTGATAGCATTATGCAAGATGTTTTAAAACTTGCTAAAGAAAATCAAAAAAATGCGAAATTAATGGAAATTGAAAAAGAATGGAACGGATATAAACTAAAATTTAATAACAATTATAAAGTTTATATAGACAATAACGGAACTATCACAAAAACCGTGCTTGATGATTAAAAACAATAGGAATTTCAATTTGAAATTCCTAAGATTAGGAAAGATATGAAAACACTTAGAAAATTACATTCTTACATTGGAATTTATGCTTGTTGGTTACTTTTTATAATAACCTTTTTTGGAACCATTAGTTATTTTAGAAATGAAATTGATTTTTATATGCAGCCAAAGTTGCACGAAAGCAAAACTATCTTAAATAATGATATAAATGGATTAAGTAGTGCTATTAATTACGCACAAGAAAAATATAAAGATTACGATTTTATATCTATCAAAACTCCTAGTTATTATAATAATTTATATGAGATTAATTATTATAATTCTAATTCAACAAAAGGCGAAAGAAAAAGTAATATAAGCTATTTTGATGGAGAAAATATACTAAATAAAACAAGCACTTTAGGAGCTAAATTTTTAACTAGCATTCATTATAAATTATTGCCTATTAATGGTAGTTTTAAAGATTTCTTAGAAGCAATTGTTAGTATTTTTGCAGCTGGGATAATATTTTTATATATAAGTGGAATTTTGATTTGGAATAAAAAGAATTTCAATAAAATTAATGTGAAAAATGATTTAGCAAGATTATTTGATTTTCACATAGTTGCTGGACTTTTTGTGGGTTCATTTTTATTCATCTTAGCACTTAGTGGAATAGGTATAAATTACATTAAAGATATAGAAAAATTATTTACCACAACTACCACTAAACAAACAAAAACACCAAGTAACACAAATGCAAATAGTGATAAAAGCTTTATTTTTGATACAAATTTAATTAGCAAGGCCATTAATAATTTAGAAAATACAAAAAATATAACAATTGTTTTAAATAAAAGCACAAAAGAATTTGCAATTACTTTAAATGATGATAAAAATATAATGCCATCAATTAATACAAAAAGTAATAAAAGCTATGTTTTTGATAGTGAAGCTAATGTAAAACAAACTCCAAAAGAAAGCAAACTAAGTGCATTTTCATCAATTTATGAAATATTTTTTAATATTCATAGAGTTATGTTTGCTGATTTTCAACTTTATTTTATGTTATTTTTATGTGGAATATTTACTTGCTTATTTATATACAAAGCTTTATTGTTAGCTAGTAAAAAACATAAAGATAATCTACTTTATAAAGCAATTGCTTATGCAGCATTTTATCCATCTTTAAATGCTACTGCTATTTATTTTATCGCTAATAAACTTACTCAAAATATGCAAGTAGAACAATTTGCATTTTTAATAAGCTTTATATTAAGCATTATTCTTAGCTATATTTTTGTAAATAAAACTAAAAATCTAATGATAATTAGCTTAATTATTTTATTGGCATTATTAATATCTGATATTTGTATTAGCGGTTTTGTGTTTATAACAATGATGTTTGACTTTGTTATATTACTTATGATTTTAGGATTAATTATTAATTTAAGGAGAGCAAATGTTAATAATATTAATTAATTTAATAGGAGCAATCTGCCTTAGTATTGATTATAAAAAAGCAAGTTATATTTTATTTGCAATAGCATTTGTATGTGCCTTATATCTTGATGCAAAACTATATAATTTAATGATATTTTTTAGTTCAATTTTTGCATTTTGTATAATTACGATTTGGGCTAAACACCTATATGATTTAAATAATAAAAGCTCTAACATTCGCTAATTTTTAGCGAATGTGGTTTTGGATTAGTTTTTGCTTTATTATTTAAAATCACAAAAGGAAAAATATGAAATTTAGCCAAGATGAGATATTTTCAGCTACTGATGTAGTTCGTAATTTTTCTGCAATTTTAAAAAAAATTGAAGGAAATAAAAAAGTCTTCGTAGTAAAAAATAACAAATTCCAATGTGTTATGCTAAACCTTGCCGAATATGAAAAATTACAAAATGCTTTAGTAATTTTAGAAGCTATTTATAAGGACAAAAAAAATGGCAAGAATTAATATAAAAAATCTCGGGCTAAGTTATCTAATAAGACAAGGAAATGGAGAAAAAGTAGCTTTAATAATGCACGGATGGGGTGCTAATAAAGAACTAATGGAGCAATTTTTCACAAAATCTTTAAGCAAGCATTGTAAGCAAATGATATTTTTAGACTTTGCAGGATTTGGTGGAAGTGATGAGCCAAATTATGCTTTTAACTCTATTGATTATCTTAATTTGACAAATGAATTTATAAAAGCATTAGATATAAAAGTTGATATTTTGCTAGGTCATTCTTATGGTGGCAAAATTGCTTGTCTAATGGCTAGTAAGAATGATTATGATGCGTTGATTTTATGTGCTAGTGCTGGGTTAAAACTACCAAAAAGCCCTAAAGTAAAGCTAAAAATCTTTCTTGCAAAATGCTTAAATAAATTAGGATTTAAAAATATAAGAAGATTTTTAGCTAGTAAAGATGGTGCTACGCTAAGCCCTATTATGTATGAGACTTTTAAAAATGTAGTTGATGAAGACTATCAAAACGAAATTAGCAAAATCAACACGAAAACCTTGCTATTATGGGGCGAAAGCGACACTGCAACACCACTTAGCATAGCAAATAAAATGCAAGGTTTAATCAAAAACTCAAAACTAATTACCTTTAATGGAAATCATTTTTTCTTTATGCAAAATGATTTAACGCCTTTTATTGATGAGTTTTTTCAAAAAGCTTGAAGAATTAGAAATAATTTATTTTAAAGATTGCTACAAATCTTGCAACGGGCATTGCTGTAATATAGATAAGCCTTTTGATACAATAATTCCTATGCTAAGAAGCGAGTATGAATACATTAAAGATAAAACCAATCTAAATCTAGTTGCAAGTATTGCTTACAAATTAAAATGTGAAAAAACAATCACTTTATGCTTTGTCAAATGCTCTTATAAAGGCTTATGCGCTTTTCGTCCTTTAGCTTGTAAGCTATATCCGTTTTTTGCTCTAGTTAATGATGATGGAGTGGTTTTGGATATAAATGCAATTAGCTTATATGATTTATTTTATAAAGATTTTTCATCTCATCCTTGCCCTTTGATAAAGTATGATTTTGATAATTTAAAAGCACAATTTTTATTAAATGTAAAGCAAATCTCAAATGAGCCAATAATAATTTTTATATTTAAAGCATTAGAGCTTTTAGTCAAATACCTTAAACTTTATTTAAAAGATTTATACCTTGATAATTGTGAAAACAAAAAAGAGATTTTGCATAAAAACAATTTCTTAAATGCTTATAAAAACGAAGAATTTAAAAATGAAATAAATGAACTTTATTTAAGATTAAGCCTAAAATATAAAGATAATTTAGATAAATATTTATAAGAATTAAGAAATAAATTCTTAATTCAAATTCTTAGAAATTTTTTAAGTGATAGTTTAATCTATCAACTAATATTTGATGTTTGAATAATTCTCCTTCAAACTTTACACTCTTACACTCTAGCATTTTTAAAGATTTCGCTATCATTGAAGCAATACTATCAACAACACCAAACAAAATCGCAATATCATCAAGTCCGCCTAAACGATATATTAAAATCAATCTAAAAGACTTACTAACATCCATTAAAATAGGTTTTTTAGCTAATTTAAAATCAAGCCCACTAGCAATTCCTATTTCATATTTATTAGCTAAATCAAGAAGTTCAGTTAAGCTTAATTTAAGTCCTAAAATATTTGCCGAGCTTATTAAAATACCACTAAAAGTATTTAAAATCTCGCTATCTCCTTCAAGGTTTAAGCCAAATTTTTCTTTATAATTTGCTAATAACTTAGCGCCTAATTTGTTTTTATTTAATAATTCTGCGTGATTTTTACTTTCAAATTCTAAAAAAGCTGATAATTCATTATTAATATAAATCCCATCATCTCTTACAACAACCTCATCGCCCTTATTAAATCTAGCTAAATCATCATAACACCTTGCTCTTTTAGTTTGTGCGTAAGAACTAGCGAGTGATTGTTCATAAACGCCGTAATTATCCCAAAAATCTCTTTCACTACAGGCAATACAGCCATGCCCTGCTTGAACCGGCCAAGAAGTTTTAGCATTAAACTTTGTCTTAGGACAATTATTAAAAGTATATGGTCCTTTACACCCTACTTTAAACAAACAAGCGCCAGATTTAGCTGCTTCATCTCCAAATTCTTCAACAAATTCCCCACTCTCAAAAGCTATTTTTCTTTCGCACATATCGTGTAAGCATTTTGAATAAGCAAAAGCAGGACGATTATTATCATCTAATGTAGGAGCTTTATCAAAAAACGCAAAATGTAAAATACTAGCAATGATATTGCTCTCACTTGGAGGACAACCAGGAATTAATACAGCACCTTCTAAAATATCTTCAATACTAATAGAATTAGTAGGATTTGGCTTAGCTGCTTGAATGCCACCATAAGATGAGCATGAACCTACAGCATAAACACAACTTGCACGATTAGTTAATTCTTTTAATTTATGTAAAGCAGAGTGAGCCGGAGCCCCACTTGTATAAAACTCATTACTAGCAATAGCACCTTCAACTACTAATAAAAATGGCTCTTTAATTTCTAATAAATCTTCAGCTAAAAATCCACTAGCTGCCATGTAAGTTTCGTGATAGATTAAATCTATAAAATCAAAAATCAAATCATCAAGACCAATACTCTCACTTCTAATAAAGCTCTCACTACAGCCTGTGCATTCGCTAAAATGTAGCCATATTAATTTTAACTTTTTTGCATTGATTTTTTCGTAGATTTCTTTTTCATCAGCTTTCACGCCTAAAGTTTTTAATGTAGATTGAATTTGAGCTAATACATTTGCATTCATAATAATCCTTTATTTAAGCTTAAAATATCAAATTAAATGAATAATAGCGAAATAATTTTTAAAATTAGTAACTTTTCTACTCAAGTTACTAATTTAACTAGCGGTATATTTAAGATATATTTTATATTTACCCCGTTTTAACGGGGCTAAATGAGTTTAGTTTGAAATATAAATACTAACTAAACCAAACTTTAAATATTCTTAAAATTATACTTTTTTTCAAATTTTAATAAATTTTTATAAGTCTTAGTTAAAAATATATCTTAAAAAAACATAGACTTTAAATACTTAGTTAGACCTAAATTCTCTAACATTATTATAAGTATTACAATAGGACAAATAAATCTTATAAACAATAACCATATTTTAAATCCAAACTCACCCATATAAGGAATAAATAAAGTTTTAAGTTTATTCACTTCTACGAAAAATCCTACGAAAATACAAGTAATAATCGCTGATAATGGCATTAAAATATTAGAAGTTAAATAATCTAATATATCAAATATACTTTTATCAAAAAATGTAAAAATTGAAGAATATTCATTATTAAAACCTAAGATACAAAATATCCCCATAATATAAACAAAAATACCTATATAAATTAGAGCAAGTTTTCTTGAAATTCCAAATTTATTTATTAAATAAAAAGCAAAAGGTTCAATCATTGAAACAGCACTAGTAAGCCCAGCAAAAAGTAGTGCTATAAAAAATGCAATCGCAAGTATATTTCCAATAATTCCAAGATTTGAAAATAAACTCATAAGGCTTACAAATATAAGTCCTGGCCCTTGCTCGCTTGCATTTGCTCCATATTCAAAAACAAAGGTAAATACAATAAGCCCCATCATAATACCAACTAAAATATTTATAAAAATAATTGATAAAGTTGATTTAATTACATTTATATTTTCTGGCAAACTAGCAGCGTAAGTTAAAACCACGCAAACACCCATAGAAAGACTAAAAAAGCTTAACCCTAAAGCGTCTAAAATTAATTTTATATTAAGTTTATCTTCAACAAATAAAACAGAAAAATCAGGCTTAAACAAAAAGCTAAACGCCTTAACAAATCCATCAAAAGTAAAACTATATAAAAGCATTAAAATTAATAATATAAACAAACTTGGCATCATCCATACATTCATTTTTTCAATGCCACTTTTAATTCCTTTACTAACAACCCAAAAAATCATAAAAAACACTATGCTAAAGCAAATAATTTGAGATGATAAGTCTTTTGTCAATAAATTACCAAATAAATCTCCAGCTTCGCTAACAGAATTTGGTAAAGCAAAAAAACTAGAATAAATGTATTTTAAAATCCAGCCTATTACAACGCTATAAAAACAAACTATTAAAATAGCTCCTATCATAAAAAATCCTGCAAATCCCCAAGCTTTTTTATTAGATTTTGCTAAATCGCTAAAAGCATTCACAGCGTCTTTTTGAGTAATTTTACCAATACTAAGCTCTCCTAAAAAAACCATAAAAGCTACTAAAAATGTTAAAACTAAATAAAGCAATATAAAAATAGAACCACCATTAGTTCCTACCATTGTAGGGAATTTCCACGCATTTCCAAGTCCAACAGCAGAACCTGCCATCGCTAAAATAAAGCCAATTTTAGAAAATTGTTCTCTCATTTTTATCCTTTAAATTTAAAATACACAATAACAAGCACAGCAAGTGGTGCAACAAATCTTGCAAAAAATATCCATATTTTAAAACCAAGCTCACCCATATAAGGGATAAAGGTTTCTTTTAAATCTTGCTTGCTAATAAAAAACCCAACAAAAATTGCAGCCATAAATGAGCCAAAAGGCATAATGATATTTGAGCTAACATTATCTAAAATATCAAAGAAATTCATTCCAAAAAATGTTAAATTATTTTTATAAGCTTCAATGCCTGAAAATATACATAAAAGCCCTAAAATATAAACAACTACTCCAATTAAAACAATAGCTTTTATTCTTGAGAAATTGAATTTATTTATTAGATAAAATACAAAAGGCTCTATCATTGAAACCGCACTAGTAATCCCTGCAAAAAATAAAGCTATAAAAAATGTAACAGCTAATATTTTGCCTAAAAGTCCAAGTTTTGCAAAAAGCGAAATCAAAGAAATAAAAATAAGCCCAGGACCTTGTGCACTAGGGTCAGCATTAAACTCAAAAATAAAACTAAATACAATAAGCCCCATCATAAGACCTATTAAAAGATTTATAAAAATTATATAAAAAGTTGAACTTACAAAATTAGTTCTTTCAGGTAAGCTAGCTGAATAAGTAATAATGCTACCTGCTCCAATACTTAAAGAAAAACAAGCAAGTCCTAAAGCGTCTAAAAAAGAATCTTGATTAATCTTGCTAAAATCAGGCATAAATAAGAAATTAAAAGCGTCTTTAAAACCATCTTGAGTAAAGCTATAGCAAAGCATTAATAAAAGCATTATAAATAATGTTGGCATCATAAATACATTTAGCTTTTCAATACCATTTTTAACACCTTTTGCCACCGTGTAAAAGGCTATAAAAAACACTATACTAAAACATATTATCAAAGCACTTAAATTAGTTTCCACTAAATTAATAAAAAGCTCTTTATTATCAGCGATTTGAGTGCTAAGTGTATTTATATTAAAAATAGTAGATAGTGAATAATAAATATAATAAATTATCCAGCCAATAATCACACTATAAAAACTAACGATTAATAAAGCCCCAATCATTGTAAAGCCTACTAAAGACCAAGGTTTTTTATACTTAGGTGCTAAAAAATAATAAGCACTAGCAGGGTCAAGTCTTGATGCTTTACCGATATATAACTCGCACAAAAATATAACAAATCCAACGCCTAAAGTAAGCAAAATAAACAACATTACAAAGGCTGAACCACCATTAGTTCCTACCATTGTAGGGAATTTCCACGCATTTCCAAGTCCAACAGCAGAACCAGCAACTGCTAAAATAAATCCAATTTTAGAAAATGTATTATTCAAAATAAGCCCTTTTTTTGGTTTTTTAAGGTTAAAACTTTCATTCTATAATAATTTTTAAAAATTTGTATAAATAAAAATTAAAAATATATAAAAAAAGGCAAAAATTTGTGTAAAAATACTAAAGAATTTACATACAAACTAATCTTAAGCTATGATGGTTCAAGATTTTTTGGTTCAGCAAAGCAACCAAATTTAACTTGCGTTCAAAATACACTTGATAATGCTTTAAAATGTGTTGGGGTATTTAAGCCTAGTATATTTGCTAGTAGGACTGATAAAGGAGTGCATGCAAATTGCAATGTGGCAAGAATTAGTTCAAGTTATAAATTAAATAAAGATTTTGTATTAAAAAAACTCAACAATACTCTAAATGGTATTTATATAAAACATATAAAAGAATGCGAATTTGAACCTAGATTTGATGCAAAACTTAGAAGCTATAGATATATAATCTCGCCTTATTTTAACGCCTTTAATAAAGCATATTGCTGTGATTACTCAAAAGAAATTGATATTCAATTATTAAAAAACGCTTTAAAAGTATATGAAGGAGAGCATGATTTTGCTAATTTTTGTTTAAGCCTTGATGATGATAAAAATAGCATTAGAACTATTTATAAAACTAGAATTTATAAGTATAAAGATTTGGTTGTTTTGAACTTTTTTGCTAATGGATTTTTAAGGGGTCAGATTAGATTGATGGTTGATTTTTTACTTAAAATAAATGAAAAAAAATTAAGTATAGTTGAATTAAAAGAACAATTAGCTTGCAAGGAAATTCACTCAAGAACCCTTGCAAAACCAAGCGGACTTTATCTTAAAAGCATAATGTATTAGAAGTTATATCCTATACCCACTAATAATTTTGAATTAGAAAAATTACTTCTACCTTGATATTCCACTTTTGCATTTACATATAAATTCTCATTAATATCATAAATTCCCTCAACACCAGCACCAATATATGTGCTACTTAAATCTTGGAAATCATGATGCAAAAATATTTCTCCACCTGCTGTTACATTATCAATAATTTTTACAGAATAATGCACTCCAGCTTGAATACCAAATCCATTTAAAGTAGAGCTTGAAATACCATCATATTTTGGCTTTATTGAATAATAATAAGCTCCAGCTAATATATTTAACGCATCATCTAATTCTTGATAAGGTAAGCCAATCGCATAACCACCTAAAGCACCAAATGAATAAATGTTATATTTATACTTACCATAATAAGTTTTACTCTCTTGCTTTGATACGCTTATATTTGCACTATATACTAAATCATCTATATTGTTATAATTTTTATAATAAATATTAGAATTTAATACATTATCACTTCCCACGCCAAACTCAATTCCCGTATGATTGTAAGCGTTAGCATAAGAACTTAAAAACCCTAAAGTTAAAACAGAATATAAAATCTTTTTCATAATCTTCTCCTAAAATAAAAAAAACGATGAATACTAAATATTTTTAGACAATAAACAGCTATATTTTTTAAAAAAACTAGTAAAAATATATTATTTTTTGTATTATTAAATCACATTTTAAATTCCTTATATTTTGAGTTATCATTTTGTAACCAAAAATAGGAATAATTTTGTCTTATTTTTAAAAAAGGAGATTTTATGAAAGTTAATTTTAAAGGTAGCCCTGTTGCAATTAGTGAAGCAATTAAGCTAGGAGATAGTATTAAAGATACTAAAGTAGTAGGTAAAGATTTAAGCGTAATTAATCTAAATGAAGACGCTATCATAGTAAGCGTTCCTAGTATTGATACAGGTGTATGTGCTAAAGAAGCTAGAGAATTTAATGTAAAAGCTAACAAACTTGGAATGAAAGTTTATGTTGTAAGTATGGATTTACCTTTTGCTTTTGCAAGATTTTGCACTGCTGAAGGCTTAGAAAATATAATTCCAGTTAGTGATTTTAGATACGGCGAATTTGTTAAAAACTACGGCTGTAGAATACAAGAAGGTGCTTTAGAAGGACTTACAACTAGAGCTGTTTTTGTTCAAAAAGGTGGAAAAATAGTTTATAGCGAAGTTTGTGCTGAAATTACAGAACTACCTAATTTTGACGCTTTAGAAAAAGCTCTAGCGTAATTAATAAATATCTAAATCTTAGGATTTAGATATTTTATAATAAACCAATACCATCAATACAATAATCACTATTCCAACATAAATAAAATTATTTAAAACATCATTTATATTATCTACTATCGTTATCAATGGATTAGCCATTAATTTAATTGATAATAATAAAACTTGTATTTTTTTCATATTAATCCTTTAAAAACAAAAATAAACTTAAAATTATAATACAAACCAAACTAGGACAAAATGCGACCTTAAAAATAGCTTAAATTAGCGATAGCATAGATATTTAAGGACTATTTTTTTCACTTAAAGATTGCTTAAAATAATAATTATTTTTTACAATTTTTAAGAAATTGCTAAATTTGTAATTTGCCTATTACATAGAATTTTTAAGTAGATTTTTTTTAACCAATACGCCGATATTTTTTTGTCGCATTTTGTCCTAGTTTGATTTTTTTTGAAAATATTCAATTTTTTTACAAATATTTATCTCATTTATAATTTATAAAAATATTAATTTAAATTCATTCATAATAAAAATATAAAAAACTTGTGAATGTTTAAATCCAAAATATGATTTCAACATTATTTTTTAAAGCTAGTAAAACTAATAAAACAAAATTTAATTTTTACCTATTAAATAAAATCCTTTTGTTTCATCTTTTAAATTACAACTTTTTATATCATCAAAACAACGAATGTTATATAAAAGCTTTATATTATTTTTAGTTTTATTTATCGCATATATTCCTACATCATACTTGTCTTTAGTTTTAATTTCATTTTTTTTAAATAAAGTATAAAGTTCAGAAAATTCTCTTTTAATTGTTTCAATCGCATAAAATTCAATATTATCATTATTATTTTCTATTTTAATCTCTTCAAAAGCATATTGTAATCTTGGGTCGGCTAAATCTTCTTTACTAAATTTAACCACACTACCATCGCCACAAGCGACTAAAAATGTTAAAGTACTAAAGCTTAATAATAATTTTTTCATTATTTATCCTTTTTTTATATTTTTTTTAAAAGAATAATACCCCCCCCCATTCTTAAAAAAAGATTAAAGCACTTAAAAATAATTAGTAAAATCAAATTCTTAATTTAAATTCCTTAAAATTTTTAACACTTATTTTATTTAAAAAGCAGTCATTTAAAATTTCTTACCACTAAATATTATTTTAATAATAATTTTAAGATTTTAATTGCGATTTTATCCTGCAAAATTATTTTATATAGTTTTAAAATCAATCAAACATTTAACAGAATTTAAAAACGAATTTTAGATTTAAATTCCGTGCCAAAAAGCACGAAATTTATAAATTATTAGTTAAATTAAAAATGAAAACCTAAACCAAGATTTATATAAAGGTTATTATTCTTTTGTGAAAATAAATTATCTTTAACACCCACTTTAGTGCTGACATAAGGGCTATAACGAGATGGTGTAGTATTAAACAACATACCTAAAGATATATCATAAGCATTTCTATTCTTTTTCACACCAAATTCATTTTGAACATCTCTAAAATAATTATTACTTAAATAAAAATTATAATAAGCATCAAGAGTTACCATATATTTTTTTGTATCAAATGGTTTGGATAAGGCACTTAAACCAAATTTTAATCCCTTAATATCATAAATAGCACCGCCTCTAATACCCATATTATGATACGCAAGACCACCCATTAAGTTCAAACTAAGCTCATCTTCATATTCATCATTAACATACATTCCATAACCAATCAAAGCACTAAAATCAAATTGATTATTTCTTATAATTGGAATTAAGTCATCAAATCTATCTTTATAATTATTCCAAAAATAATTAGCCTCAAAACTCCAAACAAATTCAGAATCTCTTTCGTGCTCTTTATAAGTTCTAATATAGCCATTAATATCCCAATTATTATTGCCTAAATATTCTTTATTATTGATAATAAACATTGTTTTTGAAGTAGATAAAAAGCCAAAATTAATACCAGAATAAGTTCCCGCATTAGCAGCTACACCTAAAGCACCTAAACAAAGTGTTGAAAACAATAATTTCTTCATTCATTCTCCTTTTTTGATAAAAAAGAAAATAATACCCCCCCCCCATTCTTAAAAAATACTTAATATTGTAAAAATTTATATGATTTGTTTAAGTATCTATAATTATTAAAAAATTATTTTAGATTTAACATAATCAATTAGCTTACATTAAAAAATTTGAGAATATTTTTAAATCAACAAATAAACTTAATAAGCATTAAGCCTAAACAAATAAAGCTAATTAGGAATTAGCTAATTCCTAATCTTGCCTTAGAGTTATCACTAATTTTCATTAATTCATCTAATAATTTATCTTTTTCTTTATCAAAATCAAATTTAAAGCTTTGTTGCATTAATTTTTCTTTATCTACAAATTCATCCATTGAAATTCCATGTTTTTTAAAAATAGCTTGTAATTTAGGGTGGTCAAGCCCTACGCTACCTGATGGTAAATCAAATTTATTCATAAATTCTTTTGATGATTTTTTAGCAAATTCAATTATTTTTAACTCCAAATCAGGTGTGATTTGATAGTTCTCTATGATTTCTTCTGCTACTTTTAAACCTTCATAATCTAAATTATTTTTAACTGATTCTAGTTTTTTAGTCTCAACTATCCCACAAGCTTCTAAAAACATCATTACCCCTACATCTTCTTTAGGTAATCTTGCTATATAATCATCTGAAGTCTCTTTATCTTTTCTAGGAGTATGCCATTCTGTGGGAAAAAATAAACAATTTCCATAGTGCATCCAAGCAAAATCATCTTTAGAATTTGATATACACTTATTAATTAATTCATCATTTATATTGCTTGCTGCTTTACTTTGAGCTTGTAAAGCTTCTTCAAATGAAGCTTTTTTATTATCATTTAAGTTATTTGTCTTAGTAAAAGAACTAAGAACAATCCTATTATTTATTAACATTTGCTCTCCTTTAATTTATAATAATTAAACAAGAGCAAAATGTGTTCCTTATTTAAATAAACAAATAATAAGTATTAAGTAGCTTTAAATATTTAATATTTTAATTCATTCAATAGTAATTATTTAATTAGAAATTAATTCATAAATCAATATAATTCAAATTATTTTTAAGGAGAGTTTATGAAAAAGATATTATTAAGTTTAGCTTTAATTTCAGGCTTATTTGCTGTTGATATTAGTAATATTGATAAAGCTTGTAAAAATCAAGACCAATCAAATTGTGCTTTTGAGCTTGATGAATACTGCAAAGAAGATTTGAAAGCTTGTTATCAATACTCAAAAGATTTATGTGCTAAAGATAATTTTAGTGGTTGTTTAATGACAGCTATTGCTAATGTAAAATTAGTGAAAGAACAATTAATTGATATTAAAGAAGCCTATATTGATGCTCAAAAAGCTATAAGTAAATTATGCGAATTACCAAATATAATAGTAAAAAACGAATCATCTCATAACAAATTTTGCGTTGTAGCAGGAGATGGATTGGTTTTAAAAGATGGTAAAAATTATGGTTTAGAAACAAATCCACAAAAAGCCTTGAGTTATTACAAAAGAGCTTGTGATGCTCAATCTAGTGTGGGTTGTGAAAGATATAATAGTTTAAAAACTTTTTTAAATAAATAATTCTAAAATTATCAAGGAAATGGCTTAAAAAGTCCTTTCCTTTTAAATCTTATTAATATTTACACTTATAAAATGCTTTTTGTTTTATTGCTTGATTATTGTTGTTATATCCTTGATAATACTCATCTTTAGAATACTCAAAAAACTCAAGATAAAAATCTATATGCTTATTTTGTGTTTTTATGTTTTTCATCATATTACAAATTTCATTGCTTGTAGTTCTATCTACATTGTTATAAATATTTAAATGAATATTATTAAAAGACGAATCGTATAAAATATAAGTTCTACTAATACAATCTTCTTTAGAATTGCAATAATTATTTTTAATAAGTTTTTCTTCTATTTTATCAATTGATAAGCTAACAATATTTATGATATTACTATCAGCTTTGCCGTAACTTAAAAAAACTAAAAAACCAATAATAAAAAATATTAAAAAAATCATTATATAAAATATTGTTTTTAACATTTTAAAGACCTTTCTAAGCTTTTAAATCTAGTAATTTATAAGCCTTTAGCTCATCAATTAGCTTTATACTAAACTCGCAAAATTCTTCTAAATTATTTTTGTCTTTTAATTCTTTTTCTTTATCTTCATTTATCTTTAAAGAATTTGAGTTTTTAAATAATTTTATATCTTGCTTTAGTTTTCTTATGTGATTG